>PWXP01000626.1 GCA_003561895.1 Planctomycetaceae bacterium
TTCCGGGGCGAGGACCGCATTGCCGGGCGGACTGAAGAAGAGCTTTTCGAGCACGTCGGCCTTCCCTATATCGCTCCCGAACTGCGCGAGGACCGGGGCGAGATCGACGCCGCCCGGCGGGGCGCGCTGCCGAACTTGATCACGCGCGACGATTTGCGCGGCGACCTGCACTGCCACACGAAGGCCAGCGACGGAAAGTATACACTGGAAGAGATGGCCGGGGCCGCCCAGCAGCGCGGCTACGACTACCTGGCCATTACGGAGCACTCGAAACGTTTGACCGTCGCACGGGGGTTGGACGAACGGCGACTTCGCCGCCAGATGCGGGACATCGACAAGCTCAACGACACATTGTCGGGTATTCGCCTGCTGAAGGGAATCGAGTGCGACATTCTTGAGGACGGCTCGCTCGATCTGCCCGATGAGGTGCTCGCCGAGTTGGACCTGGTGGTCTGCTCGATGCATTCGAAGTTCGACCTGCCGGCCGAGAAGCAGACGGAGCGGGCGATCCGCGCGATGGACAATCCGCACGTGAACATCCTGGCGCATCCGACCGGCCGCATGATGGGCCAGCGCGGCCCGCACGAATTGGACGTGGAGCGGGCGCTCCAGGCGGCCCGAGAGCGGGGATGTTTCCTTGAACTCAACGCCCAGCCCGACCGACTCGACCTGAACGACACGCATTGCAAGCTGGCCAAGGGCCTGGGGGTCAAGTTGTCGCTCTCGACCGACGCCCATACCACCAACAGCCTGGACTACATCCGCTACGGCATCGACCAGGCCCGGCGCGGCTGGCTGGAGGCCGGCGACATCATCAACACGCGCCCCTGGGGCGAGTTGAAGAAACTGCTGAAGCGGGGTTGAGCGCCATGGAAGCTTCAGCCGCGTCAAGAAGTCACCCGGTTGCGACAGATCGTCGTCCAGGTCGGGATGACCGGCGTACTGACGCCGGTGGCCCTGCTCGAACCGGTCGATGTCGGCGGAGTGATGTTCAGCCGGGAGCAATGGGTTGCGATTTCCCCGACTTGTACGAGTTGTCTTTCGACGAGCGGCGCCGCCTCGACGGGTTTTGCGACAAAAAGGCCCGAAAATTGCACAGTGCCATGGAGAGCGCGGAGCGGGCCCGGCTGGAGGCTACCGCCGAGTTTGAGGAGTTGTTGGCCGCGGGCCGCGATCCCGTTCTGAGCCATTAGCAATCCGTGGAAGCCCGCAGGGCATCTCAGCAAGGAAAGGAGACGAGTTATGTCATTATGGAAACGAAGGCCGTTGGCGGGCACGATGGGCTTTGTCCTGGCGGTATGCCTCTTCGCCGGGGCCTGCGAGCCGCCGCCGGAAGAGCCCCCAGCGCCGCCTCCCGACGCCGAGCTGGTGGCGCCCGAGGAGCCGCCGCCCGACAAGGTCCGGCCCTCGGAACCCATGCCGGCGGTGCGTCCGCCCGCCGAGCCTGAGGACGAAGAAAATGCCGAGCAAGACGCTGAGGGCAACGGGAACCCGAGGGAGGGGGCCGCTTCCGGGGGGGGGAACCCGGCGAGGGCGCAGCCTGCCGAGGAAGCTGCGCTGCCTCCCGAGCCATCGCCGGAGGCCGAAGCAATCGAGCGCCTGGCCGCGTTGAGCGAGTCGTTCCGGGAAGTGACCCGTGCGGCCAGTCCAAGCGTGGTGCAGGTATCGGTGGAAGCGAGGCCGCGGACCCGGAGGCGTCCTGAGGCCCGGATTTCCCCGGAAGACCTGGAAGAACTGTTTCGCCGATTCGGCCCATTGCTCCCGCGCGACCCCGAACTGCGACAATTCTTCCGGGACCGGGAACCCCCGGAGGAACAGCCCGACTTCGACCAGTACAACATCCCGCTGCCGGTCGGCAACGCCAGCGGTTGGATTTACGATGATCAGGGGCACATCATCACCAGCCATCACGTGGTGGCCCCGGCAGAGACCATCACAGTGACCTTCCTTGACGAAACGGACGTCGAAGCCGAGGTGGTCGGGTCGGATCCGCCGACGGACGTGGCCGTGCTGAAAGTCGCCCCGGAGGACTTGCCCCCCGCCACGATGGCAACCCGCCAAGTCGAGCAGGGCGACATCGTGCTGGCCATCGGCGCCCCGTTCCGGTACGCATTTTCGGTCAGCCACGGCATCGTCTCGGCCACCGAACGGCAGGTGGGGATTCTCGGCCCGCACGGGTACGAAAACTTCATTCAAACCGACGCGGCCATGAATCCCGGCAATTCGGGCGGGCCGCTGGTCAACGCCCAGGGTGAAGTGGTAGGCATGTCGACGGCCATTGCCGGCCGCGCCGGGCAGTTCGCCGGCCTCGGCTTTGCCACCCCGGTCGACATGATTCGCGAAGTGGCCGATGAGTTGATCCGCGAGGGCGTCGTCTCCCGCGGATACCTCGGGGCCATGATCAGCGACGACCGGCAGTTGGTGGCTACCTTCGGCGTCGAACGAGGCGTGCTCATCGAAGACCTCGTCGGGGGCGGCCCTGGCGAGGAGGCCGGATTGCTGCCGGGCGACGTGGTGGTGGCGATCGACGACGAACAGGTGCTCGACACGGCCACGCTGCGGCGCACCATCGCCCGAACCCAACCCGGCACCACGGTGACGCTGACCCTGTTGCGCGACGGCGATTGGGGACGTCTGGAAGTGACGATCGGGCAGCAGCCGGTCGAGGACTTGGCGCCGGATCCGGTGGACGAGCCGCCGCCGCCCGACCCGGATGACCCGGACGCGGAACCCTTGGCCAAGCTCGGCTTCCAGCGCCTGCTGACGGTCACCCCGGAACTGGCCGAGGAACACGGCCTGGATCCGCCCCGCGGCGTGCTGGTGGTCGATGTCCGCCCGTTCAGCGCGGCGGCCATCGCCGGGCTGCAGCGGGGAAACGTCGTCATCCAAGCCGATGGGCGGGAGATCGCCTCCGTCGAGCAACTCCGCGAGGTGGTTGATGCAGCGGACTTGCACGAGGGCGTGCGCATGCGCGTGCAAATTCCCGGCGGACCGGCACGCTTTGTCCTCCTGTCGCTCGAAAGATGACCTCAGGAAGAACCCCGATGGGCCGCCCGTGGCCCGTAAAGGAGGCGACCGCATGTCAGCTTCGCAATCAACCTGGCGACTGTTGGACCTCGAGCGCGAGATCGACGAGGCCTTCACCACGCTCATTGAGGCGCCCTGGGCACGGCAGCCCGGGGCCAGCCTCGCCGGCTGGCCGGCGGTCGACCTGTACGACGTGGACGGGGCGTACCTCTTGTTGGCCGACTTGCCGGGAGTCGCGCCCGAGGACATCGAACTAGAAGTCACAGAA
>PWXP01000511.1 GCA_003561895.1 Planctomycetaceae bacterium
AAGCACGCCCTGCACAACGCCTTTACCGTGCTGTTGAACCCCGGCGACGAGGTCATCATCCCGGCGCCGTACTGGGTCAGTTACGCCGAGTTGGTCAAGCTGACCGGCGCCGTCCCGGTGATTATCGAGACCCGCCAGGACGACGATTTCCGGCTCACCCCGCAGCAGTTCCGCGGCGCGGTGACCGATCGGACCAGGATGCTCCTGCTGTGCAGCCCCTCGAACCCGACCGGGTCGATGTACACCCCCGACCAGTTGGGGGAACTGGCCGACATCGCCATCGAACGCGACCTGCTGGTGGTGGCCGACGAAATTTACGAGCGGCTGGTGTACCCGGGCCACACATTCGCCAGCTTCGCGACGGTGCGGCCCGGCTTGCCGGAACGCACGATTCTGGTCAACGGGGTGAGCAAGACCTACGCGATGACCGGCTGGCGGATCGGCTGGACCCTGGCCCCCGCGCACGTGGCCTCGGCCATGGGCAGCCTCCAGAGCCAGCAGACCTCCAACCCGTGCAGCATTAGCCAGTACGCGGCGGTGGCGGCGCTGGAGGGCCCGCAGACGTGTGTCGCCGACATGCTGGCCGAGTTCGTCCGGCGGCGCGCGTACGTGATCGAGCGCATCGCCGGCATCCCGGGGCTGAGCTGCGCGGAAATGGCCGGCGCGTTCTACGCATTCATCAACATCCGCGACCACCTCGGCCGGAAGTACGGCGGCGTGCAGGTCGACAATTCGGCGCAGTGGTGCATCGAACTGCTGGCCCAACGCGGCGTGGCCACGGTAATGGGCTCGGCCTTCGGCAGCGAGGGCTATGCCCGCATCTCGTTCGCCACCGGCATGGACACCCTCAAGGCCGCGTTCGACGAGATCGCCGCCTTCGTCGCGTAGCGACGGCGGCACGCCCGTGATCGGTTGCGTTTCCGCACGATACGGCACCTTATACTGTAGGCGGGCGGGCGGCGTGGGCCTGCTACAATGGGCAGATTTCTCCGAGCGATTGGAGTACAATAGGAACCATCGTCCGTCGGTAACCGTTCACGGGGCGGTGCGGGCTGTTTTCTCCGCTCGATGCGAAGGGGCCAGTCCCATTTTCGCGGCGGAAACGGTGGATCATTGCGCAAAAACGCATTTTATGCCGCGAAAATTGGGCCAGTCCCCCTGGGAACGGTTACGATTCCTGCAATGTCGTAGTGCCGGCGTGGTGCCTTGTCGTGTTCACCGCCGTTGGGGTTGCCGGCGAGGCGAATCCGATCGAGCACGCCGTCGCGGCGACATTCCGCATTACCAACGGCCGGACGTCCGCCACGGCGTTTCTCGTCGGGCTCGAGCCGGCCGACGGGCAGGAGGCATCGTCGAAGGTACTGGCGACGGCGGCGCACTGCCTGGAGCAAATGCCGGAAGCCGCCATTACGCTCGTGCTGCGGGTGCGGAACGACGAAGCAACCTACGCGCGCAAGGAAACCACCATTGCCTTGCGCGAAGGCGACAAACCCTTATGGCTGCGCCACCCCGACTTGGATATCGCCGCCCTCCCCGTCGACCTGCCCGAAAAAACGGCGGCCAAGCCGCTGTGCTTCGCACAGGTGGCCGACGCTTCGTGGGCGTCGGAGGGCAAACTGCACGTGGGTAGCGACGTGTTCATCCCCGGTTACCCCGCCACGCTGGAGGGCGACGACGCCGGCTGGCCCGTGCTCCGCCGGGGCACGGTGGCAACCCATCCGCTGACGCCGGTCCAGAGCGCACGGACGATGTTTGTCAACGCGACAACCTTCGGCGGCGACAGTGGCGCGCCGGTCGTGCTCGTTCACGAGAACCGGGCCGTGGTCGTGGGCATTGTGACCGGAATGCAGCGGCAGACCGACCGTTCGCGAACACCGTTCGAGGAGCGCGTTACCCACATGCCGTTGGCTCTGGCCATTACCCTGCAAGCGCCCTTCATCCGCGAAACCATCGAGATGCTGGATACACCATGAACCTCGCACTGACCGACAAGGTGGCTTTGGTCACCGGCGCGGCGACCGGCTTGGGGCGGGCAATTGCCGAGGCGCTTGCCGCGGAAGGGGCGAAAGTGGCGGTGAACTACCGCACCAAGCCGGAGGCCGCCCAGGCGGTTGTCGAAGCCATCCGCGCCGCCGGCGGCGCCGCCGTGGCGGTGCCGGCCGACCTGACCCGCGACCACGAGGTGCGCGCCATGTTCGACACCGTCGAGGGGGCATTCGGCCCAACTGAGGTGCTGGTCAACAACGCCGCCTTCTGTCCCACCGCGCCTACGGCCGAATTGCCCAGCGATACCTTTACCCACACGCTCGACGTCAACATGGGCGGAACCTTCCGGTGCTGCCGAGAGTTCATCGGCAGGCTCCAGGCCATTGGGCGGGCAGGCCGGATCGTGAATATCTCCTCGCAGGCGGCGCTGCGGGGCTCCCGATCCGGCAAGAGCGCGTACGACGCCAGCAAGGCCGGCGTCATCGGCCTGACCGTCTCGCTCTCGCGCGAACTGGCCGCCAAGGGGTTTCGGGTCAACTGCGTGGTGCCGGGGCTGATGCTCACCGAAATGATCGCCGACGCCGTGGCGAAGGACCCCGAGGCCTTCAACAGCCGCGTGCCCATGGGCCGGCTCGGCCGAACCCGCGAAATCGCCGACGTGGTCGTGTTCCTGGCATCGGAGCGGGCGAGCTACATGACCGGCGCCACGGTGGATGTTTCCGGAGGCCTGGGAGCACATTGAGCGGCAACGTCGACTGCGGTCTCGTCAGGTGGAGATTCGAGGCACCGGCTGCATGGGCAAGCGACTGCTCGTGGTTCCCCCCGGATTATCCACGAGCCCGTAGCCGAATTCGCAAGAATTCCTTTGTGCACAACGACTTAGGTCGTAATTCTTGCGAATTCCGCTACCGCAACGTGCGCCGAACGCCGCCCGTTCGGTAGAGTCGAGAGGTGGCGCGGTGGCCTAGGACTCCGTTTCCACCTCCCGCTCATCGAACCGGACGTGCGGATTTCCCGCATCCGGCAAATGTCTCGATGTCCTCAAATGTCTGGCCGTCCACCCCGGGCTTGCTACTTGTTGCGCTGTCCTTTGAACTGAGGTCCCTTCGCTCCGCCGGAATTACCCGGTTGCCTCGCTACTACGAACCTCTCCGCCACCCTTCGCGGCCAAGCCTGTCCCTCACGGGCGTCTTGTTGGCGGTCACGCGCCGCCACCGCTGGGGCTTCCCGTGTTGCGTACGACTTCCTGTGCGTACATGCCGTCGCCATTACCCCGGCGGGGTCGCGAAGCCGGATC
>PWXP01000268.1 GCA_003561895.1 Planctomycetaceae bacterium
GCGTCAAAATAACTTGACCAATTTTTCGGTTTGTGGTACAAGGCGGCCATGCAGGACGCAGCCGCCATTCAAGGGATTGAAGCACGGTACGCCGCGATGGTCTCGCTGATGGACGAACGAATGCGTCGACAGTGGGCTGCGGCAGAAGCCTCGAATGGTGTTTCGGGAACCTTTTCGGGGTGGCGTGCGTCTATAGGGTATGAACGCACACCCCTATCGGATCGTTGTTGCTTCCCGAAGAACCTGTGTCGGACGGTCGCACTTTCCTGAACCCCTCGGTGTGGTTCGTCGATCAAGACGGCTATCGGGTCGTCTTCCAGCGGCATGAACCGATCTATCGCATCGCCGCGAACGATCAGATGCATCAGCGCCTGGTGGCCGTCATGTTGCGTCAGTCGCGGCTGGCCACGCAAGAGGAGATTTGCCGGGCATTCGGTCACAGCGTCGCCCTGCAGTGCGGTTTTTCGAGCGCCGACCGGATGCGGTTGATCTTTCTGCGTTTGACGGGCAAGCCGCCCTCGGCGTTTCGCCCGGGGCTCAACTCAGCCACTGCGCCGCTTCTTTCGCCCAGTAGGTGAGGACCATTCCCGCGCCTGCCCGCCGGATGGCCGTGAGCAACTCCAGGGCGACGGCCTGCTCGTCGAGCCATCCGCGCTGGGCGGCGGCCTTGACCATGCTGAACTCGCCGGAGACGTTGTAGGCGGCGATGGGCACGCCGGGGAAGCGGTCGCGCACCAGGCGGATGACGTCGAGGTAGGCCAGGGCCGGTTTGACCATAATCATGTCGGCCCCTTCGGCCAGGTCGAGTTCCACTTCGCGCAGGGCCTGCTCGGCGGCGGCGGCGGGGTCCATCTGGTAGCCGCGGCGGTCACCCGATTGCGGCGCGCTCTCGGCGGCCTCGCGGAACGGGCCGTAGAAGGCGCTGGCGTACTTCGCCGCGTAGCTGAGAATGGGCACCTGCTCGAACCCGGCCGCGTCCAACGCCGTCCGGATCGCGCCGACCATGCCGTCCATCATGCCGCTCGGGGCGATGACGTCGGCGCCGCAGCGGGCGTGCACGACCGCCTGCCGGCCCAGCAGCGCGAGCGTGGCGTCGTTGTCTACGTCGGCCCGGCCGCGCCGCTCGGCCAGCGGCCCGCAGTGGCCGTGGTCGGTGTACTCGCAGCAGCACAGGTCGGTCAGCAGGGGCATGTCGCCGGCGGCGGGCCGGGCGGCGCGGAGCGCTTCGGCCACGATGCCCGACTCGCTCAGGGCGTCGCTCCCCTGGCCGTCCTTCGCGGCCGGGATGCCGAAGAGGATCACCCCGCCCAGCCCGAGGGCCGCCGCCTGTTCGACCTCGCGGGCGAGCAGGTCGGGCGAGAGCTGGTCGTTGCCCGGCATGGCGGAAATCTCCCGCCGCACCTGCCGCCCGGGCCGGACGAACAGCGGGAGGATGAAGTTCGACGGATCGAGCCGCGTTTCGGTCACGAGCCGCCGCACGCCGGGGTGCTGCCGCAGCCGCCGGAGCCGCACCGTTGGAAAACCGCCATCGGTCACGGGTCGTTCTCCTCCAATTGGTTGGGCCGGTAAGGGGACAGGTCCATTTTTCGGCCATATCTTTCCGTGAAACCAGCGCCGAGGGGCCGAAAAATGGACCTGTCCCCACCCGGCCCGTCAACGGTTACAATGGTTCCAATCGCTTCCGGGCCTCCTCGACCGCCTCGGCGGCCCAGGGCTTCTCATCGTACAGTTCGATGATGGCTTCGTAAATCCGCCGCGCCTCGCCCGGCCGGTCGGAGTGCTTTCCGGCCGCCGCCTGGAGCCGTTCCTCCAGCAGCGCCAGGTGCTGCCGGGCATCTTCGGCAAGCTGTTGCCGCACTTCCTGGAGCCGGCGGCGGGCGAGTTCCAGGCACAGTCCCGTCGGCCCCGACGGCTCCTCCTGGCCGTACAGCGTCAGGAGCGCTTCGAGCCGTGCCGCGGTGCGTTCGGGATAGGTGCGAACGGTGTACAGGGCCTCGATATACGCCTGTTCGACCGGCAGGAGGTTTTTCGCCTCCGTCAGCCCCCGCATCCGCAGGTCGAATCGCCGCTGGAGCCGGTGCAATTCGATTTCGCGAAGGTACTCCCGCAACGTGGCTGCCCGAGGATCGCCCGGAAAACGCATCAAAAACGCGTCGATGTCGTCCTGGGCGCCCACCAGCGCGTCGGTCGATCCGGTCTCGGCCCGCGCGACGATACGTTCGTACAGGGCGTCGGCCGTGGGCGGCTGGAGCAAATACCACGCACCCGCGCCCACGGTGACCAGCAAGGCCGCCAGAACCCACGTGTGGAGCGACACGAGCGCGGGGCGGTCTTCCTCGTGCCCGAACGGGTCGAGTTCCTCCTCGTCCACCTCGACGAACTCGGCAGCCGCGTCGGCCCGCCTTGCCGGCTCGGCGGCCGGAAGCTGCTGGAACGCATCGGTCACGCGCGTTTCCGCCAGGGCGCCGACGGCGGGCTGCCTTTGCGCCTGCGGCTCTTCCGGCAGGGCCATCGCATCACCTGCGGCGCCGGGCGGCCGCTCCGGCTGCATGGCCGTGGCCAGCGTGGTGGCCAACCCGTCGGATTCCGCCGGCGCGCAGCCCTGGCCTTCACCAGCGAAGGTGGGCCTCACGGTCGTTTGACCCGAAATGGAAAGCGCGTGTTCCATCGCCTCCAGCCGGCGCACCAGGAGCGTGGCGTTGGTCACCCGGCCCTCCGGCGACTTCTCGAGCAACTGCATGACCGCCGATTCCAGCGCTTCCGGCACGTCGCCGCCGTTGCGCGAGACGGGCTCGGGCCGCTCGGTCCGGTGCTTGTGCAACGCGTCGGCCAGCGATTCCGCCTGGAACACCGGCTGGCCGGTGAGCAACACGTACATGACCGCGCCGAGGCTGTACAGATCGGCTTTGGGCCCCACCGGCCGCCCCTCGGCCTGTTCCGGGGCCATGTACTCAACCGTTCCCACCACGTTACCCGGCGCCGTCAACTTCGTATTGCCGAACAACCGCGCGATGCCGAAGTCGGAAAGCTTCACCGTGCCGTCGGAGGCCAGCAGCAGGTTGCCCGGCTTCAGATCGCGATGAATGACGCCGCGGTCGTGGGCGTGGCGGAGGGCGCGGGCGGTTTGGATGCCCACCTGGCTGACCTCGCGCCAGTGGAACCGCCGGCCCTGCCGCAGTTCCTCCTCCAGGCTGCTCCCCTCGACCAGTTCCATGGCGTAATAGAGCAGTTCGCCCTGCCGGCCGAATCCGAACAGCCGCACGATGTTCGGATGGCTGAGCTTTTTAAGGGTCTCGATTTCGGCGGCGAAGCGGTCGCGAAATGCCTCGTCGTGCGCCAGTCCGGTGGCCAGCAGCTTCACGGCCGCCGGCTCGCCCGTCTCGGTGTTCACGCCATGGTATACGGTCCCCATTCCCCCCCTGCCGAGGGGCTCGGTGATTCGGTACGGTCCTAATTGGTCAACCTGCATGCCATCTTTGCCGGCGTCTCCAATCCAAGACACAGGCTGCAACGCGGTAGCGGGCACGGGCCATCGGCCAACGACGCAGCTCGGGCCCGGAACACCTTTCTCCCACATACCATACTAAGACATTACCGGACGGAAAGGTAGGAGCGGGCCCGTTCACAGGGGGACTGTCCCAATTTTCGCGGCCCAGAGGGCGTTCGGCCCAATGAGCTACCGTTACGGCCGCGAAAATGGGACTGTCCCCTTCGCATAGAGCCGAGAAAACTGCCTCAGCCGCCCCGTGAACGGTTACGGGAGGAGCGGGCCCTCGGCGCCGGTTGCTCCCCGAACGTCGGCCCGGTAGGATGAACCCCCGTGAACGGTTGCTCGGCGATGCTTCCAGCTCCCCCATCAGCAAGACGAACCAATCAGCAAGATGACCAAACAGGACAAGCTGCCGGGGGGATCCGCGGCGTGAATCGACTGGCTTGGGGACTCGTGTGCCTAGTGTTCCTGGTGATCGGCTCCGGCGGTCTGGTGACCGCGTACGGAGCCGGTATGGCCGTTGCCGACTGGCCGACCACGTTCGGACGCTGGTTCTCCCTTCCGCCCCCCGGCCTTTGGGGACATACCGGCGTGCTGTTCAACCTGCTACACCGGACGCTCGCGCCGCTGGCCGCGCTCGGGGCGGTGGCCCTGGCGGCTGGCCTCTGGCGCCGCGACGCACGACACGCGGTGCGCCGCCTGGGGCTGGTCGTACCGGCGGCGGTCGTCGTGTCGGGGGCCCTCGGGGGGTGGCGCGTGCTGGCCGACAGCGTGCCCGCCGCCCGGCTGCACGCCGCCACGGCCCCGTTGCCGCTGGCGCTTTGCGTGGCCGTGGCGGCGGCGACGTCGCCCCGGTGGCTCGCGAAGGCCCCGGCCCGGGAACATCGCCGCGCGAAAGCGCTGCGCCGCTGGTGCCTGGGTACGCTCGGCATCGCTTCCCTGTTTACGCTGGCCGGCGTGCAACTCCGGTATGTGCCGCCGAATGCCGGCCTGACGTGGCTGCCGTTCTGGACCTGGGCCGCCGTGCTGCTGGCCCTCGCCGGCGCGGTGGCCGGGGTGAAACTCCTGCTGGTGACGCGGCAGCACTTCCGCGACTGCCCTGCGATTGCCCGCCGTTCCGGGTGGCTCGTGTCCCTGCTGGCCGCGCAGCTTCTGGCCGGCGGCTGCCAGTGGGTGACAACCTACGGGTGGCCGCCTTGGTTTACCGACTACATTCTCCCCATACCCTACACCGTCGTCGCCGAGGGGCCGCTTCAGGTAACGGCCACCACGCTCCACGTCGTCCTGGGCTCACTCGTGCCGGCGGTTGGGCTCGATACGTTCATGTGGTCCTGCAGGCTCGCCCAGCACCCCCGGTAGTAGCCCCGCCCCGTACAATTACCACGAACCATTCGATAGCACTATCACTGCGACACAAGAGAGGGCACCCGCCATGGTGGTCGATCACGAAAAGTACGACGTCAAAATCATCCGCCCCCAAATGCGCGACGAGCACTTCAAGCTGCGTCGCCGGCCGATGCCCCCCGCCCGCCGCCGCGCAATCATCAAGGCCCTCCGCGTGTTCCACAACCTCGAAACCATGGCCATGACCATCTACCGGTTCCAGATCACCAAGGAGGAATCGGCGTTGAACCGTCAATTGATCGCCGCCATGTGCAACGAGATGACGCACCACCAGGACTTCCAGGTCAAGCTGTACGAGTACGGGGCCCGGCCGAGCCTCCTGCGCGTGGGCTACTGGATCGTCGGATTCTGCTTCGGCTTCTTCAGCCGATTGCGCGGGAAGAAACGCATCCTGCGCACGGGCGTGTGGGTCGAGACCAAAGCCGTTCATCACTATGCCCAATTGCTCGACAGCGTCGATTGGGACGACGACCCCCGCCGGATGATCGAAAAAGACCAGACGGACGAAGATGGCCACATCAACCGGTGGGTCACCCTTCTGGAGAGCGGGCAGTATTGAGACGGCCTGCCGCTTCTAGCCGCAAGCTGCCGGCAAGCGCCCCAATTCGTCGCTACGTCCCGTCGAGTTCTCCGACGACCGCTTGAGCATTATCCTCCGCCGCTTGCACGACGCCGATTGGGCGGCGCTGGAAGCCGATCTCTGGCAAGCGACCTGCCAGGTGTACGAGATCTCCTACCAATGCGTTCGCCTCGACAGCACCACGTCGTTCGGCTATCACGCGATTACTCCCGACGGCCTGATGCAACGGGGCCACAGCAAAGACCATCGTCCCGACCCGCCGCAACTGAAGCTGATGGCTGCCGTGGCCCAACCCACCAGCCACCTGTTGGCCTGTGACGTCGTGCCCGGCCAGTCCGCCGATGCCCCCTTGTATCTCCCGCTGATCCGCCGCGTCTGCCAGCAACTGCGGCGACGCGGTCTGCTGTACGCGGGGGACCGCAAGATGTCAGCCGTTGTTTGTGCGGGAGGAGGGACAAATCGTGGGGTTGACCCGCTTGCTCACGATCGCTCTGCGGGTGCTGACGTTGAGCGAGTTGCAGGTGCGAAGCGGCCTGGCCGAAGCGGAGGAGGCGTTGAGCGGCTTGTATGAAGGGCAACCGACGCGAACGACGGAGTATCCGACGGCCGGGCGGTGCCTGAAGGCCATCAGTCGCATGGAGATCACCGTGACGCGCGTGGAGGCAGGACAGGAGGTGCAGTGGCACCTAACTGCCTTGCCGCCCTTGCTGAAACGCATCCTGAAACTGCTGCACTTATCCCCCATACTTTATACCCGCCTCACCAAAGCCGCAGCATGAAACAATGCCTACCCTGCTCGTCGGTGGTGGCGCAGGAAAACTTTTTTGCGTCCCGCCGGTTACGCGAAAGAGGGGTTTCTATCCTCCGATAGCGGACACGCCGGTCGTGGCGAACTTCCCGCCCTACCCCTTGCCGTACGGCAGCGTCGTGCTATACTTAGGGGTTGTTGGGAAGATCGAGGTGGACAAGGGCCGCTCCAGGCGGGAGTAACTCAGTGGTAGAGTGCTAGCTTCCCAAGCTGGACGTCGCGGGTTCGAATCCCGTCTCCCGCTTTTGACGTAAACCTAGCCGAATCCAGGACTTAGGATACCTTCCGGTAGTCGGAAGTGCGGCCCAAGAACTCCCGAAACGTAGTACCGGTACTACCTTCGGAATGAAAGGGTTGCACCTATGCCCCCCAGAAGGCGCAGAATTCCCAAATATCGGCATTACAAGCCGAAGAATCTGGCCGTCGTACGGATCGACGGACACGATCACTACCTCGGCAGGTACGACTCCCCCGATAGCTGGGAGCGGTATCATCGTCTGATCGCCGAATGGCTGCACAATGGCCAACAACTGCCTACGCCGAATTTGGGCGGCAGTTGTAGCGGCGGGACTGGAATTCTAATCAAAGAAGTAATCTTGCGGTACTGGCGATTTGCCGGGGAGTACTACCGGAAGAACGGCCAGCCTACCGGTGAAATCGAGAATATCCGGACGGCCCTGCGTCCTCTGCGAAAGCTCTACGGGAACACTCCCGCTAATGAGTTCGGGCCCGACACCCTGGAGATTGTTCGCCGCGCCATGATCGACAACGGGCTTTCTCGGAATGTGATCAATGGTCGGGTTGGTCGCATCCGCCGCATGTTTCAATGGGCGTCCTCCAAGAGGCTGGTGCCTCCCGAAACGTACCACGGCCTGCTGGCCGTCAAGGGGTTGCAACGGGGGCGTTTCGGGGTGCGGGAAACCGAGCCGGTGAAACCGGTATCCGACGAGCATGTCGCTGCTGTGCTACCGAAGGTCTATCCGGTGGTCCGGGGCATGATCCAGGTCCAAGAACTGGCCGGGATGCGACCGCAGGACATCAGAAATATGCGAACGTGCGACCTGGATAGGACGAACGACGTGTGGGTGTACCAGCCGTGGACTCACAAGAACGAGCATCGAGGCCAACTCAGGCGTATCGCGATCGGGCCACGGGCGCAGGCCATTCTGCGACCGTTTCTAAAACCCGATGACCCCGAAGCGTACATGTTCAGCCCGCGAGAGGCGGTCCAGCTTGTCCAGGCGGAACGGCGGCGAAACCGGAGGACCCCATTGACACCTAGCCAACGGGCGCGGAAGCCGAAGACCAAGCCAAAGCGAAGACCGGGTGACCAGTACAGCCGCACGAGCTACCAGTATGCAATCTCCCGAGCTTGCAGGAAGGTGGGCATCCCAGCTTGGGGGCCAAACCGCTTAAGGCACAACTGCGCTACGAAAGTGCGCAAGAAGTACGGCATCGAGGCGGCGGCCGCGGTGCTGGGCAACAGCCTGGGGATGGTGGCTGAAGTCTATGCCGAAACGGTCTTTGAGAAGGCCATCGCGATCATGAGGAAAATTGGGTAATCGGAAAATGGAGAAGAACCAACTGAGCACCGGCAAAGGGCCAGGCGAGGGTCAGGGCAACCTTTTGGGACTGCGTGGCATCCCCGTTCACTTCATCACTGGCCCGCCCGATTGGCCGTGGGACATTACCGTAATCGACATCCACCTTCTGCGGCTGAGGCTCGGCATGCCCGCGGACGACTATTCGACTATCTCGCGCCTGCTGTACGACCTCTCTGACGCGATGCTGCGAGACAGCTTGGTGGGAAACGATTTATCGTCGGTCCTGGAACGCACGAACGATACGAGCGCGTCACGAAAGGAATTGGCCCGGCGTATCAAGGATTTGCCGCCCGAGGACCGGCTGGGCTGCTGCACACCCCACACGAGGTGAACTGCCAAGTCCTCGATGGCAGGGCGTTGTTGGTGGATCCCTGGGATACGGAAAAGCTATGGTTCTCGGACGATCCCGTAGGGTGGATCAGGAATGGATTGGCGGCCATCGATCCCAGGGTCTTGCCGTCTCTTTTCGCAGCCACTGGTTCGCCGGCAGCCTGGATTCTTCCGTGCCCGGCGTTTGAAATCGAGCCTTGTAAGATCACGGAGGACCGGGAGATAACGACCGCGACTATCCCGGCGCTGAATGTCGGCGGCTACTCCGCGAATACGGAAATCGCTGAGTGGCGGGCACGTTTTTGGATGGGAGACATCGTGGATGGGTATGCCCTGGGCGGAAAGCAAATCCAGGCGGCATGGCTCCAACAGGTGCCGGGGGCGTCGGAGCCCGACCCGGTGTACCGTTTCTTGAACTCGCCTTCCATAGAGCTTCGATCGGAAGCGTTACGGTTTCTGCGACAGGTCGACTCCAAGGGGCAGAGGTCTGAGGAAGACAGGCAGGAGGCAAAGGTTCCACCATCTGATCGGGACGATCAAGGTGATGTACCCCTTTCTCTCAGCCGAACCGATAAGCCAAGTCGGGGAGCGTGGGCACACACAGAACCTCCTCCCATCGAAGACCGCTGGTGGCAAGCCCACCTCGAAGGTTCACTGAAGGAGCTTTCTGGCGCGATCGGAGAGACGCGACCAACGCTCGAGCAACGCAACCGCAAAGGAACACTCTGGCTAATGCAAATTCACACCAAGCGATATCGGGTCTGGTTTCGCTCGAAAGCCGAGTACGACGAAGCCAAGGCAGAAATGCTCAAAACAGATAAGGAAACATAAGAACGCATAAGAGCACATAGCGTTACATAGCGAAAAACCGCTTTAGGAAAAGACTTCCAAAGTGGTGTTTCGTTATCGCCACACCACCATCGTTCAGCGAAAATGAGGACTAGCAGTTGAGGCTGCTAGTCCTTTTTGTTTGGAGTCAACGATGTGCATGCGAGATGTTCTTATAATTATGCGTCGCGATGGCTTGCCGGTGACCGAATCGCGGATTCGGTGGGCGATCAGCAGCGGCAAAGTTGATCGGCCGCCCCTGGACGGCTCGTTGCGTTTCGATTTTGGGGGGCATCACCTGGACCAATTGCGGCGGGTGTTTGCGGCGCAGGTGGAGGGGGGGAGGTAGTGGTGAAGCTTCCGGCCAAAGATCCGATTCCGGTCAACGAAGTCGCGCGAGCGTTGGACAAACACGTTTCGACCCTCTATCGATGGGCGTCACCTCGTGGTGTGCGGGGTCACCGGCTCCGACTGTTCCGCCTGGGCGGCCGCACTTGCATTTATCGGCGCGACCTCGAGCAGTTTTTCCAGTCGCTGAACGGTGAACAGCGTACACCCACGAATCCGCACCTGGGCGCAGACCGCCAAATTGACAACGAACTCGATGCAGCGGGGCTTTAAGAGAATTAGTTGGGGCACGCCGCCAGCGAGAAACTGGCGGCGTGCCAAACCAAATCGGACTCCGACCGCGCAGCCACGTGATGCGGAGACAGGGCACGACCACACAGGAGTGTACCTTTATGCGTAGTTTACCAGAGACTGACACGAATAGCAAGGGAGCAACGCACACTGCCGCGATCCGAATCAGAGTCGGCAAGAAGGTTGGACGGGTGTTTCCGGAGAAGCTCTGCGATGCTGAAAAACTGGCGGCACTCAAAAGAAAGGTCGAGGCCCACCAAGCGACAGTAGTAACTGAAATCGACGCGCTGCTCGTTTGGGCGCCGCCTTCTCGACTCGACGCACTGTTTTTCCTGAACGGGCTCGAGTGCGAACACAGGTTTCGCGTCGGCAAAGAGGTCTTTGAAAACATCCTCGATGCTGCTCTGGCACTCGTCCCGGACCCGTCGGTAGACACCCCTGGATATCAGGCGGCTAAGATGCTGGCCCTTGAGACCGTCGCCGTGTGTTTTCCTGGCGCCCTGGAGGGCGGTTGTAGTCGATTACAGGAGCGTCTCAAAGAGTTGGGAACCAAGGGTGTTAGGATCGACACACTTCTGAAGGAAGCGCGCAAAATTCTCGAGGCGATTCGAGCGGCACGGCGTGGGGATGATTCGGAGCGGCTGGTCCGCGACGTGCTACCGGACGCGCCGGTTGGCCCTGACGTTGTGGTCCCGCCAGCGTACAGTATCACCGAGGAAGGCGTGGTGGCGCCATTCCCGATCAATCACGAGGAACGCATAAATGCTCCAATCGTCGTTCCGAGGCGGCACATGGACACCACCACCGGCCTCGAATATGCGACATTAGCCTGGAAGCGTGAAGGAGTGTGGAAAGAGCGGGTTTTCGAGCAGAGCACCCTGGCGTCCACGCGGAAGATTGTGGAAGAGGCGGCAGGATATGGCGTTCCCGTGACGTCCCTTACCGCGCAACTGATGGTGCGGTACCTTTCGGATTTCACGGAGGCCAATCGGGGGCACTTGCCGATGACTCGCGTCTCCTCTCAACTGGGATGGCAAACGGGTGGAGTGGAAGGTGGTTTTCTTCTCGGCAATGAATTGCTCACACCAGCCGAAGATGAACGTGCTCCGCAGGTGCGATTCCTGGGCCACGATGATGGCGACGACCAAATCGCAGCCGGGTTTTATACGCGAGGTACGCTGGAGGGATGGCTTCGTGTGATCAGAAAAGTGCGGCCTTATCCGCGCATCCGGCTCGCCCTCTACACTTCCTTCGTCCCGAGCCTGTTGGAGCTGTTCGAATCCGAAAGCTTCACACTCGATCTAGCCGGCCGGACCACCACCGGCAAAACCACGACCTTGCGGGTGGCGGCCAGCTCGTGGGGCAACCCCGATGAGCATCGCAGCCCATCCGTCGTGAAAACCTGGGATTCTACCTCGGTCTACCGGGAGCGACTCCCGGCGGTGCAAAACCATCTTCCGACGTTCCTGGACGACACGAAATACGTTCGCGACCCCAGCGAGGTCGAGCGAACCCTCTACTCGATCTCGCAAGGGCTGGCACGTGGGCGGGGTACCCAGAAGGGGACGGCCGCCCAGTCCTCCTGGCAGACGGTAATGTTCTCCACCGGTGAGCAGTCGATCACGAGTTTCGCGGAGGCCGGGGGAACGCGGGCACGTGTGTTGGCCTTGTGGGGTTCGCCCTTCGGCGGAGGCTCGGCCAATAAAGGGAAGCTCGCACGGCAGATCAACGAGGGTGTTAAACAGCATTTTGGACACGCCGGGCGGGTCTTTGTCCGATACATTCTCGACCACGCCGATGAACACGATGAGTGGATCCGAGAATACCAGCGAGAAGTTCGAAAGTTCGACCAATGGGCCTCGGAGGTCAACAGTATCGCTGGCCGGATGGCACCCCATTTCGCAGCCATCGCAACCGCCGCATGGCTGGCACATCAGGCCCTGGATTTGCCATGGGAATACGAGGATCCGATCGAACCCCTGTGGGATGAATTGAACCGGCCCGGATAGGGCAGAAACTTCGCCGCCCCCCACTTCAGCGGGTATTCCGCAGCGGCAACCCCTAGTTTAGCCCGTTGGAACGAGAGGGCAACCGGTAGGGGGCCACGAAAATGCTGCCGGCAGCAAGGCACGGGAAAAAGGGCCGGCACCCGGGTGTGGGTGCCGGCCCTGGGACGTGGATGGCCCGGCAGTGAGTTGCCGGCGGCTACCATTGTTGGAAGATCGGGCGGGCGTCGGCCTGGGCGGAGTCGCCGGAGGGACGCCGCTTCTTGTTGCGGGGCGCCCGGACCGGCTCGGCGTCGGCCGGGGCCTCGAAGGTCGCGGGCACCGCATCGAGGGTCGTCTCGGACTCTGCCTCTGCCTCTGCCTCCGCCTCGACCTCCGGCTTCCGGGCCGGAACCTCCTGCCGCATGACCTGGTGCTCGGTGGCGCCGGGGCGTTGGGCCAGGAACTCGGCGACGGCCTGCCGGCCGGCCGGGTTAGCCGGTTGGGACGTGGAGGCCAGCAGTTCCTCGACCGTGCGGACGGGGTTCTCGGCGATCACCCGGGCGTTGCCGGTCATCAGGTCGTCGACCTGGGCCAACAGGCGCTCGCCCTCGGCGGTGAGCCGGCCTGCCCGCAGCAGCTCGCGCTTGGTGGACAGCGTGGCGAGCTGGGCCTCGGTCTGGTTGATCTTCAC
>PWXP01000291.1 GCA_003561895.1 Planctomycetaceae bacterium
GACAAATATGACAACGGAAACGAAACCCTGAATCTTAAGTCGCAGCGGACAGCTGCAAACCAATACGACGGAGCTGGCCCTTCAAGCTAGCGTCAATCACCTGAGACCCAACCTGCACAATTAAACCACCCAACAACGATGGATCGACCTGAACCGACAACTCCACATCACGGGCACTGGTAAACCCGGCTACCCGGGCCTTAATGTCAGATCTCTGCTCTTCAGATAGATCCACCGCAGACGTGACTTCTGCCAGCACCGTTTGATTTAACTCTCGCAACAGAGCCTGGTACTGCCGTAGAATATCTTCAACCATGGGAATGCGCCCACGATCGACTAGAAGTAGTAAAAAGCTCAGGACAAAGGGGCTGACAGAACCCTCAGCAATTTGCCTCAGCACCGCTTTCTTAGCCTCAGTTTCCACCAGCGGATTAGCTAAAAACTGCTGGAGATCTTCGCTGCTATCCAACAAATCTAAAAGCTCAGCTGCCTCAGCACCCACCTGATCCGTGACATTATTATCCTGGGCAATGGACATAAGCGCCTGGGCGTAAGGCGCAGTGATTTCAGAACTTACAGTGCCATTTTTCATGACTGTCCTCCCAACCGCGCGATACTAGCGTCAACCAAACGTCTTTGCACATCATCGTTAAGCCGATTCGGCAACTCTGCTTCGCAGCGCTCTAGGGCCAAAGCCGTAATGCGCTGTTGTAACTCGCGCATTACCTTCGCTTCTTGAGAGCTTAAATCCTGGGCCGCATTTGTCTTCATCCGTTCCACATCAACTTCAGCCTGGGCCAAAATACTCTCTCTGGTACGAGCTGCCGTTTGCTCAGCATCGGCCACAATTTTCTTGGCATCTTCCTGAGCTTGAGCCAACTTTTGCTGCTGTTCAGCCAGAGCTGCAGCAGCCTCTTGCTTGCGCGTTTCAGCATCAACGATGGCCTCTTCAATCGTCGACTGACGAGTGGACAGGGTTTTACCCAAAAACTTGCGTCCAAAATAGAAGAGAACGCCCAGAACAATAATGAGGTTAATTAGGTTGGTCTCAAGAATATCGAAATTAAGACCAACTCCTCCCTCTTCTGCTAGAAACCAACCAGTAATCATATCTTCACTATCCGTCAACGACGCTGGTGACACCTTATTACCCAGCCAACCTGTGGAATCAAAGAAACTCTAGCGGAGTCCCCTTAAGCCCCTACAGAACTCAGTAGCTTATCGACAATTTGGCGACTTAACCCATCCACTTGCTGCTCTAGGGATGCCATCGCCTGCTGCTTCTGCTCATCCAGTTCCCGCTGGGTTTGCTCGCGCTGAGCCTGGGCTTCTTGCTGCGCCTCAGCCATACTTTGAGCGGCAATTTTTTGAGCAGCCTCCTGAGCTTCAGCAATCACGGCCTGGGCCTGACGACGACTCTCGGCCAACTCTTGCTGATATTGCCGAGCAATTTTCTCAGCCTTAGCTAAGCGCTCGGCAGCATCTACCTTATTACTACTGATATAGCCGTCACGCTCATCAATAGCCTGACCTAGCGGTTTATAGAACAAAGCGTTGAGCACCACAGCTAAGATCACAAACTGCACCGCCATCAGCGGCAGAGTTGCGTCTAGGTCAAACAGCCCACCGCCACCCTCTTCTACGGCTTCAACAGCCAACAACCAAACCAAATTCATTACTTTTCTCCCACTTCCCGCAACCCAAGGGGGATTTAAACACGGTAAAACTCGTAATTACTTTTAAAGAAGGGCAGGGAAGGAGGTTCCCCTTCCCTGCTGAACCGATTTAGCTAAAGGGGTTGGCAAAGAGAAGTACCAGGGCGACAACCAGCCCATAAATAGTCAGTGCTTCCATGAAAGCCAAGCTGAGTAGCAGGGTGCCGCGAATCTTTCCTTCGGCTTCAGGCTGACGAGCAATACCTTCCACAGCTTGACCAGCCGCATTACCTTGGCCAATACCAGGGCCAATAGCAGCCAAGCCAACGGCTAGAGCAGCCGCAATTACGGAAGCGCTTGCGATAATAGGATCCATGTGGTTACCTCGATTTAGACAGTCAAAAACAAGCGAATCAGGTCATAGACAACGCATGGGAGCGTCTCTGTCAATGTGGCCTAGGGGCCAACTCAGCTGATGGAAACCTGACGCATCAGCTGACGAAACTGAATGCCTCTATTCAAGGTCACTCATGCTCTTCTGCACCATGTCCCTCGATAGACTCACCGATGTAAGCAGCTGCTAGGGTTGCAAAGATCAGCGCCTGAATTGCACTGGTAAATAACCCTAAGATCATGACTGGTAAGGGAACGAAGAGAGGGACCAGCAAAACTAATACAGCAACCACTAACTCATCGGCCAGAATGTTTCCAAACAGACGGAAACTCAGAGAGAGGGGCTTGGGGAAATCTTCTAAAATGTTGATCGGCAGGAGGATGGGAGTTGGCTCAATGTATTTGGCAAAGTATCCCAACCCACGTTTGCTAAAGCCAGCATAGAAATAAGCCAAGGATGTCAGCAAAGCTAGCGCTACCGTCGTATTGATGTCATTCGTGGGAGCGGCTAATTCACCAGAGGATAGATGAATCAACTTCCAGGGAATGAGCGCACCAGACCAGTTAGAGACAAAGATAAACAGGAAAAGCGTACCAACAAATGGCACCCAAGGCCGATACTCCTTCTCTCCGATCTGGTTCTTAGCGAGGTCGCGAATAAACTCCAGGGCATACTCCATGAAGTTTTGCATGCCTGTCGGGATCCGCTGGATATTGCGGGTAGCCAGAATTGATACCAATATCAGCACAGCAATCACAAACCATGAGGTCAAAAAAACTTGACCATGTATTTTAAGGTTGCCAATTTGCCAATAGAGGTGCTGACCAACTTCTAACTTTGCCAAGGGCAGGGGAGGAAATATAGACATATCCAGTGCCATCTCTACCAAACCAAAACTTTCCGCAAAACTTGCCTGGAAAAACGTGCTAAGCTGAGGAATTATCAATCGACATATTGCCCAGGAAGGACAGCCGTCCACAGGGTATAAGCGATTAGAGCCGCTTTATAGGTTAAAAAACCCAAAAAAACTGGCACCACCTCAAGTTGCTGCCACTGAGTCGCCACCAAAATCAAGCCGACGAAAACAGCTAACCGACCGCTTCCTGCCCTTGCTTGGCCACGCCCGATGCTAGCGACATTTTTGCCCAACATCCTCAAGTAAACCACACCAGCGCACGCTCCAATTAAATAATTGAGAGCAATATGCAAAGAATACGCAATCCATA
>PWXP01000631.1 GCA_003561895.1 Planctomycetaceae bacterium
AAAAAGATCTTCACCGGGATTCTGGAGTGATAGGGGCAAGCCCGCAGGTGGCGTGCGGGTGGCCGCCCTTGTCGTAAACGGTGCGGTCCGCCTCCGCGGAACATGCAAATGGCGTTCCGGCCGCACGGACGGCGCCGGCGGGAACGGAATTTGCAGCGTCCTGTAGCGGAGCAACACACCCGTGCGGAGAAACACCATGTCCGACGAAATCGCCACCCTGCACGACATAATGACGTTGTTCGACGGCCATGCCCAGCGGCCCGCCATCCTGGCCGTGCAGGCCGAGGGCGCCGACCAATGGACCTTCGCCCGCCTGGCCGACCACAGCCGGCGGCTGGCCGCCGGGCTGCGCGAGGCGGGGCTGGAGCCGGGCGAGCGGGCGGCCCTGCTCGCGCCGAACCGGCCGGAATGGATCGTCACGTGCTTCGCGCTGATCGAGGCCGGCGCCGTCCCCGTGCTCATCGACGCCCAAACCGGGCCCGACGCGCTCCGCCGCGTGCTCGACGACAGCGGGGCCTCCTGGGTCTTCTCTACCTCCGACATTGCGCGGCCGGAATCGCAGCCGGAAGCCGCTCCCGAAAGGGAAGACCGCCAACCGCAACGGCAGCAGCGCCGGGAAGGCGGCGGCGTGGCCGTCTCGGCCGAGTCGCCTCCGGCATCGGCCCAACCCTCGTTCCCGCCCCCGTTTGCCGACCGGAACGTCGTGCTGCTGGACGCCCCGGAGGACCAGCCCCCAAGCTGGCGCCGTTTCCTGGCCGAGCATCCCATCGAACCCGACGGCGCCGACCCTGAAGCCATGGCCGTGCTGTTTTACACGTCGGGCACCTCGGGGGCGGCCAAGGGCGTGCCGCTGAGCCACAAAAACCTGGCCTCGAATATCCAGGCCCTGAAGGTGATGGACCTGCTCGGGCCCGACGACCGCCTCATGCTCCCGCTGCCCTTGCACCACGTGTACCCGTTTACCGTGGGCATGTTCCTGCCGTTGGCTACCGGCATTCCGGTGATCCTGCCCCACTCGCTTACCGGGCCGGAACTGGTCCGCGCGATGAAGGAAGGGGAGGCCACCGACCTGCTGGCCGTCCCCCGGCTGCTTTCCGCCCTGATGGGCGCCATCGAGGGCCGCGTTGCGGAGCGCGGGCGGGTGGCGGCGGCGCTGTTCCGCGCCATGCTGGCCACGTCGACGGCGCTGCGGTGGCGGCTGGGCGTGCGCGTGGGCCGCCGGCTGTTCGCGAAGCTGCACCGGCAGATGGCCCCCGCCCTGCACACGGTGGCCTCCGGCGGTTCGGCCATCGAACCGCGCCTGGCCCGCCGGCTGGAGGGCCTCGGCTGGCGTTTCGCCGACGGCTACGGCCTGACCGAGACCTCGCCGGTAGTGGCGTTCAACCTGCCCGGCCGCGCCCGCATCGGCACCGTCGGCCGCCCCATCGCGGGCGTGGACGTGCGCATCGCGGAGCCGCGCGAGGGGCAGTCGCACGGCGAGATCGAAGTCCGGGGCCCCAACGTGTTCGCCGGCTATTGGAATCGGCCGGAGAAAACCCAGGAGGCCCTCACGTCGGACGGGTACTTCCGCACCGGCGACCTGGGCGATCTGGACCGCGACGGGTACCTCCGCGTCCTCGGCCGCGCGTCGTCGCTGATTGTCATGCCCGGCGGTGAAAACGTTTGGCCCGAAGACGTGGAACAAGCGCTCACGGCCTCGGACCTGATTGCCGAGGCGGGCGTGCTGCTGCACGAGGAGAAGCTTGCGGCCGTGGTGGTGCCGGAGTCGGAGCCGTTCCGCGGTGCCGCCGAGGAAATGCAGGCCGAAGTGCGGCGCGAGGTCAACCGCATTTCACGCGATCTCCCCTCCCATCACCGAGTATCGCACGTCGCCGTCACCCGCCAACCGCTGGACCGCACGCGGCTGGGCAAGCTCCGCCGCCACCTGCTCAAGGATCGATACGAAGAACTCCAGCGTCACGGCGACCGGGTCGAGCAGCCGGCCGGGCCGATGGCCGTCGAGGAGATGCCGGAGCAGGTCCGATCGTTGTTCCGCTCGCCCGCCGTCGGCCAAACGTGGGAGTGGCTGGCCGAGCGGTATGCCGACCTCCGGCTGGCGCCCGACAGCCACTTGCAGGCCGACCTGGGCGTCGACTCGATGGAGTGGCTGCGGCTGGGGCTGGAAATCCAGCAGCGCACCGGCCACGCCTTGCCCGAGGAGGCCGTGCGGCGCATCGAGACGGTCGAGGACCTGTTGCGGGAGGTGGCCGAGGCGCGCGAACGGGCCCCCGCCGAGACCGAAGCCGTGAGCCGGCGGCTGCAAGAACCCGACGAACTCCTCGACGAAGAGCAACGCCAGTGGCTCCGCACGCCGGGCTGGATGGTGCGGGCGGTGGGCGCGCTGTGCCGGGCGGCACGGGTGCTGCTGCGCGGCTGGGTACGCATGCGGGTGTTGGGGCGGGAGCACGTGTCGGGCACGCAGCCGGTCATCATCCTGCCGAACCACCGCAGCCTGCTCGACGCCCCCGCCCTGTTCGCCGCCCTGCCGCCGCAGCGGCTCCGCCGGGCCACGTGGGGAGGCGCTATAAACGTGATGTTCCGCACCCGGTTCATGCGCCTGGTCAGCCGCGCCAATCGCGTCGTGCCCATCGACCCGCAGCGCGGCTCGGCGGCGAGCCTGGCCCTGGCCGCCGCCGCCCTGAAGCGCGGTGATACGCTTATGTGGTTTCCCGAGGGAGGCGTCTCGCGCAGCGGACGGCTCCAGCCGTTCCTGCCGGGCATCGGCCTGCTGCTCGAAACGCACCCGTTGCCCGTGGTGCCGGTATGGATTGCCGGTTCCCGCGAGGCGCTTCCCCTCGGCTCCCGGTGGCTGCGGTTCCGCCGGGTCACCGTGCGGTTCGGCGAGCCGATCGACCCGGACGACATCCCGCGGGAAGGCGAAACGGAGGTGGAGCGCGCCGAGCGGGCGGCCGCCTTCCTGCGGGACCGTGTTGCGGACCTTGGAAAGGACTTGACCCCGGACTGACCGAAGGAGTCGGGAGGCTTCACTTGCGGATTACAAGGTTTTCGCCGAGCGACGCTCGAGCCGGTGACGTCTGCCGGCCGGCGCACGCCTTGGGAACCGCACCTTGGGAACCGTGCCTCGTTGACAGCGGTGTGGCGGCGGCGTTAAACTTAAGCCGTCGTAACCCAATAACCTACCGAATTGCGTGGGATAGGCTTCCAGCCTGTCGCCGGAAAAGACAGGCTGGAAGCCTATCCCACGCTTGAAGTTCCCGGTAGTTTATTGTTTTACA
>PWXP01000304.1 GCA_003561895.1 Planctomycetaceae bacterium
GCCGACGAACCGCTCCGGCTGGGCCGGCACAGTTACGCGCTGCGCCTGCTGCAATACGTGCGCGACGAGGCCCACCGCTTCGCCCAGCACTACCACCACCTGCTCCGCCGCCGCGGACAACTGCCGGGGGAAAAGGGGCCGCGCGAAAAACGGCCCTAAGATGGACATTCGTGTCCGTCATGCCTACGATGGGCCTGTTGGAGTTCATGCTTCAGCGTGCTCGATATGGCACCTGCTTGGTTGGCACGCTGAAGCGTGAACTCCAACCGGGCCGGTCGCGCGTTGGTCCCTTCCTGCACCCCGGCGCGGGCCGCCTGCCCCAACGGATTGACAGGGGCGCGGCGCCCGCTTACGATGAGAAGGCAGCATCCGGCGGTTGCAGACGACGCACCGGGAAACCGTCGGCCCGGTCGAGTGGTTGCGGCCGTCCCGTTCACGGTGTCCCCGAGCCCCAAGGAGCATTCGAATCATGGCAAGTCAACGAATGATTACGCGGCGCAGCTTTATCGGCAAGACCCTGGCGACGACCGGCGCGGCCGCCCTGGCCCCGGCCTTCGTCCCGGCCTCGGCCCTGGGAAAGGACGGCCGCGAGGCGCCGAGCAACCGGATCGGGGTCGGCCTGATCGGCGTGGGGCGGCAGGATCGCGGCGTCAACCGCCGGCAGTTCTTCGGCATGTCCGACGTACAGATCACGGCCGTCTGCGACGTGGACGCCTGGCGGATGGGCAATGCGAAAGACGCCGTCGAGGCGCACTACGGGAACAGCGCGCCCTCGGGCACGTACCGCGGCTGCGCGGCATACGCCGACTTCCACGAGCTGCTCGCCCGCGACGATACCGACGCCGTGATGATCGGCACCCCCGACCACTGGCACGAGCCGATGACGCTGGCGGCGTTCGAGGCGGGCAAGGACGTATCGCTCGAGAAGCCCATCACCCGCACCATTGCCGAGGGGCGGCGCATCAGCGACATGGCCGAGCGGCTGGGGCGCATCTTCCGCGTCGACAGCGAGTTCCGCACCACCCGGGGCGTCCGGCAGGCGGCCATGCTGGTGCGCAACGGGCGGATCGGCAAGGTGCTGCGGTTCGAGGTGGGGGTTCCGCAGAGCGACGTCGGCTGCCCGCCGCAGCCCGAAATGCCCGTGCCCGAAGAACTCGACTACGAGCGCTGGCAGGGCCCCGCGCCGCGGGCCTTTTATACCGAGCGGCGTGTGCATAAACCGAAAGCCTACGAGCGGCCGGGCTGGATGCGGCACCTGTACTACTGCGACGGCATGGTTACCAACTGGGGCACCCACACGCTCAACGGCGCCCTGTGGGCGGTGGATTTGGACCGGACCGGGCCGGTCGAAATCGAGGGGCGGGGCGCCTACCCGGCGCCCACCAGCTTCTGGAACGTCATGCTGAAGTTCGACATCCACTACCGGTTCGCGGGCGGCATCGAGTGCCGTTACCACACCGGCCGGCCGTATTTTCGCATCGTGGGGTCCGACGGCTGGGTCGAGGCCGACTTCCGCACCGTCAAGGCCGAGCCCGAATCGCTACTCGAGGAGCAGTTCGGCCCCGACGACCTGCATTTCCCCGCCGCGGCGAAGAGCGACAAGCGCGACTTCATCGACTGCGTGAAGAGCCGCGAAGAAACCCTGGAGCCCGCCGAGGTGGGCCACCGGGTGACTACCATGTGCCATCTCGGGCATATCGCGGCCTACCTGGGCGAACCGCTCCGGTGGAATCCCGAGGCGGAACGCTTCCCCGACAACGACGCGGCCAACGCCTGGATCGATAAGCCGATCCAGTCGCCCCCGGACGCCTGACGCCTGTGTCGCACGCCGACCCGCACAAGCAATGTAGGGTGGGCCGAGTGAAACGAGTCCCACCATCACCCTCTAGCCGATAACCGTGGAACGCGCCATGCAGCCCACCCGCGAACTGGCCGACGCCCTGTTCCGCGAGCAGGTGGAAGCCTCGCGGGCGATGACTGTCGAGCAGCGCATCGTGGCCGGCATGAACCTGTTCGAGTTGGCGTGCCGCGTTACGGCCGACGGCATTCGCCACCAGTTCCCCGAGGCCGACGAAGCCGAGGTCTCTCGAATGCTCGCGGAACGGCTCGCCTTGGCCCGCCGCCTGGAGGAGCGCCCGTGACCTTCCAGCAAGCGGTGGCGGCGGTGGTTGCGGTCCTGCGCGATCTGGACATTCCGTACGTTTTGGTAGGAGCGTTCTCCAGTAACGCGTATGGCATTCCCCGGTCGACACAGGATGCCGATTTCGTGGCGCTCCTCGGCGCCCGGGACGTGGCGACGATCGCCGATCGGCTGGGCCCGGGGTTCCGCCTGGATCCGCAGATCTCATTCGAGTCGGCCACGGGGACCACGCGGTATGTCGTCCACTTCGCCGATTCGTCGGGTGTCCCGTTTCACATCGAGTTCTTTGAACTCAGCGATGACGAGTTCGACCGGCAGCGATTCGCCCGGCGGCAGGAAGCCCTGGTGTTGGAGCAGCAGGCCTATCTGCTCACCGCCGAGGACACCGTCGTGACGAAGCTGCGATGGTTCCAGGCCCTGCGCCGGGCGAAAGACCGCGAAGACGCCCGGGGCGTCATCGCCGTTCAAGGCGACCGCCTCGACTGGGCGTACATCCACCGCTGGTCCGACGCGCACGGCACCCGCGACCTGCTCGATGAAATCCGCAGGTCCATCGCATGATGCCGCTCCAATGATGGCGCCTTTTCCGCACTTCTCGTCCTCGATTTCTCTGAGTTTCCTTTCCCGGCTTGATTACTGGCCATAGGTGTTGGCGGGAAGCGCAAGAAGCTTGAGAATACGACGTTGGAGAGGTGTGAGTTCCGTAATGAAAGTCATCGGCTCTTGGCCTCGCACGGTGAGTGTATGACGTTGCACTTTCGGAGATCTTTGTGAACCTGAGTGAAATCGGTCTTGCGTAAAAGGGCGGCTCTCCCGATGCTTCTGTTTTTCCCGTAAGGTAGCCGTTCACAGGGGGACTGTCCCAATTTTCGCGGCACAAAGGGCGTTTTTGCCCAATGATCCACCATTTCCGCCGCGAAAATGGGACTGTCCCCTTCGCATCGAGCGGAGAAAACAGCCCGCGCCGCCCCGTGAACGGTTACCCCGTAAGGAAGCACCACATCAGGAGAGCCACGGATGGCCAAGTCTAAACGATCCAAGCGACGACCGCAACCGAAGCACAAGAAATCGAAGAAATCGCAGCACGACAAACGCAAGCGACTGGACCGTCGGAATCGCAATCGCA
>PWXP01000497.1 GCA_003561895.1 Planctomycetaceae bacterium
ATGAGAGCGACCCTATTCGCCGCTCGTGCGTCATTGCCCTGGGCAAGCTGGGCGACCCCCGCGCCACGGAACCCTTGATAGCCTACGTGATCGAAGCGGATTCCGCGTTTCGCCGCCGAGCGATCGAGGCGCTCCGACGGCTGGGCGACGCGCCCATCGACCAACTCGCCGAAAGACTCGAAAGTCCAGACCCCGCCGTGCGCAAGAAGGTGGGGGCGGCCCTGCTGGAGTTGGGCTATCAGCCGCCCACGTTGGAAACACGCGTGGCATTGGCGGTGGCACGCCGGGCCTGGGGCGAGTTGGAGGCCATGGGCGATAGCGCCCTCGGCCCGCTCGCCACCCGGCTCAGGCACCCCGACGCGCGGCTCCGCACAGAGTGCGCGAGGCTGCTGGAAAAACTGGAGTACCGGCCCGCGGCCCCTGCCGCAATCGTCGATCTGGCGATGGTTCAAGAGGACGAGGCAGCGATACGCGAGCTGGACCTGCTGGCCGTCGAACCGCTGACCACGTGGCTGGAGGCAAGCGATGCGGCCACCCGCCGGCGCGCGGCCAACCTTCTCGCCGCGTTGCGTTATGCTCCCCGGACGCAAATGGGCAAGGCCCGCCTGCTGGTGGCCCAACAGGATTGGCCGGCCGTGGAACAACTCGGTGCGGCGGCGGCCGAGCCCCTGGCCTTGTGCCTCGACGATGCCGACGCGCACGTGGCACGCCGCGCGGCCGAATTGCTGGGCCAGTTGGGCGACCGTCGCGCCGCCCCCTACCTGGCCGCCCACCTGTTCCCCGCTTGGGAGAAGCGGCGCGACGCCCACGCCCTGCTGACCAAGCTCGACTGGCAGCCGGGCACCGACACGGAACGGGTGTACTGGCATATCGCAGCCGGCGACTTTGCCTGGTTGAAACAGAACTGGGCCACCACGAAGCGAGTCCTGTTCGCCGACCTTCACAGCCGAGTTCCCCGAAAAGTCAAGCATGCGGCTTATGCCTTGATCGCCACCGGACACGAGGATGCCGTGTCCAATCTCATCGTCGCCCTGAACCGAGACGGGACTGTGCCCATGGCCGAAACGTTCTACAACTGCGGCGAACCTCGCTTGCGCCGTGGGGCCGAGGCATGGGCAACGGAACGTGGTTACGTCTTCAAACGTGGGCCGGGTGGTGCCCGCGAGGCCTTCTGGGGACGCCGGGCAACGGCTCCTCGAATACGCACGCTGGCTGAAATTGGCAGAGAGTGTCAAGAGGGCAGAGAGGAAGTGATCGATGTGCTCCGCCAAGCGGCAGCGGCTTCCAAGAAGCCCTTAGAAGAACACAGCAATGTTGACGGGCCTCCGAATGCAAAACCCCATACGCTTACTCCGCAGCTTCGGGACTGGTATGAGCGGTTGCCGGACGATAATTGTAAAGAGCACAACGGTATGGAGAGAGGAAAGCTTGACGGCGTTTATTTGGCCATTGATGGCGTTGCGAGCGGCGGCGGTCTTTTTTCAATGGATGCCGGCAGTGGAATCAATGTCAATATCGACGGGCGGCGTATCGGTGTCAGGGGGCCGGTGCGTGTCAAAAGATATACAACCCTCGGGATCGTACTCAAGAGGGGCCAACTGACAGTGTACATGCTTCCCCGTGGCGAAACCCTGTCCGGTCAATCTTTTAACGGGCTATTCGAGATACTAAATCGAGGCCATTCGTATGGCGCTGTCAAGCGAAAGGATTATGTGTTTATCGACTCTTATTCGCGCCACATCTATGTCAACGGCGAACTTCGGACACCTCGACAATAGACAAGTATTGGCATGCATACCCCACAGGCGAGCTGGAAAACAACATCAACCCTTTCTCAGCAATGGAGAAACCCAATCATGCGAAATGTCACGAAAGCACTCGTTGCGGTCACCCTTGTGGCAACCGGCCTGATGCTGCCGGGCGGCGCCGTTGGCGCCTCGCACACCGAGGCGGGACCGGGCCGGCAACCGATTCGCCTGCCCGGCCGGCGCGTGGCCATTTACAACCTGGTTGGGAACGTTGAAGTCGTTCCCGGCACCGGCGACACCGTGGAAGTGGACGTGCGCCCCGGCGGCCCCGACGCGGGCAAGCTGCGGATCGCGACGGGCGAGATCGATGGCCGGCAGACGCTACGAGTGATCTATCCGGCGGACGTAGTGCTCCTGGTGCCGTCCCTTTTCGAGCGCCTGGAAACGGCTCGCGGTCTACGCGTGCATGATGACGGCACATTCGGCGCAGCGGTGGAGCCGGGTGGGCGTCAAGTGATGCTCGCCACTCCCAGTTTGGTCGATGCGAAGACTGGCAATGTGTTCACCGGTACTGGAGACGTCGTCATTTCCGGCGTTGAAAATCTTACGTTGGACGTTCGGCGGTGCGGCCTTGTGCTACCCGGTCGGCGGATGGAAGCGTATGCACACTTGACCGTACGCGTACCCTCGGAACGACACGTCGAGTTGCATATGGGGATGGGCGCGGTGAACGCTTCCGGCGCGCGGGGCGCCCTCGAAGTCGCCATTGGACACGGCGACGTAAGCGTTCGTGTACCCCGCGGCCTTGGCGCAAAGGTCGACTTGCATACGGCAGGTGGTGGTGACGTTGACGTCAGAGTACCATTGACAAACGCCGTGCGGGAAGCCAACCGGGTACATGGCACGCTCGGCGACGGCAGCGGGCATGTCCACGTCAAGACCGACTACGGACGTGTCCGACTGTTACCCGCACGGCAGCGCGAAGAGCAACCAAGGCTGCCTGACCGCAAAAGGGAGGAAAGAGCACAGCGCCAGCGGGAGTGGGACAAAGTGAGGAAGCGCGTGGAGCGTTTGCTCAACGACATGGCGGAACACGTCCATGCCGGCGATATGGATACCGCGCACAACACGCTGATCAAGGCCCACAGCGTCGCGCAGCAACTTCCCCACCATCCCCTGCAAGAGTGCACGCCTGCCGAATTGGACAAGCTACTCCAGACAATCCAATGGCTCCGGCAGTCGCTTGAGAAATCTCACCTGCTTCCGGGCCAATTGACCAGGAGGCAACTCGAGGACCTCCTCACAGACCCATGAACGCTTGCACGCATTGTGGGGCTGTAATTACGCGGACAAGTGTAAGAATGCTTTTCGAAGCCTTGGAAAATGACACGTGTTTGTGCAGGAGCAGGGGCTATTCGTATGACCCCAGTCCGGCACATCCCAAACTGTCACGAGCACATAGTATGCAAGAGCCTGTTCGACCGGATACCGCCTTCAGGAGA
>PWXP01000420.1 GCA_003561895.1 Planctomycetaceae bacterium
CACGGCCACGCTCGACACGCTGCCCGACCGCGAGTACCGCGCCGGCCTGGCCGAGGTGGTCAAGTACGGCGTCATTCTCGATGCCGGCTTCTTCGACGAACTGGAAGCCTGCGCCGACGCCGTCAACCGGCACGATCCCGAGGTGCTCGTGCGCGTCATTGCCCGATGCTGCCGCCTGAAGGCCGACGTGGTCGAGCAGGACGAGTTCGAGACGACCGGCGTGCGGGCCGTGCTGAACTACGGGCACACGTTCGCCCACGCCTTCGAGGCGCTGAGCGGCTACGGCGAGGTGCTGCACGGCGAGGCGGTGGCGATGGGCATGTTGTGCGCCTCGCGGCTGGCCGAGCGGCTGGGCCGGATCGACGCCGAAGTAACCGCCCGCCAACGCCGGCTGCTGGAACGGTTGCGGGTGCCCCACGAGCCGCCCCCGCTGGAGCCCGACCGCATCCTGCAAACCATGATGCACGACAAGAAGGTGGAGCACGGGCGGCTGCGTTTCGTGCTGCCCAGCCGGCTGGGGCACGTGGAACTGGTGGGCGACGTGCCCGAGGAGCACGTCCGCGCGGTGCTGTCGGAGAAGGGGAACGCATAAGCCTCCCGGTGGCAGGGGACTGCCTCGGTTTGTGGCCCGGGAATCTCTCGTCCACGTCCGCGAGGAGGGGCAACGCCTTCGGTCTGATCGACCGATCTACCATCAGCCAAGGGTTCGCGATATAATAGATAGGTTGCCAGGATCGGACGCGAATCGACGCATCGAGGAGACATCGCATGCACATTGAGCGAATTACCCACAATCCTGCCGTCATGGGAGGGAAGCCGTGCATCCGCGGCCTGCGAGTTACGGTCGGCACGATCCTGGGCTTGCTGGCCGGCGGCAAGTCGCGTGAACGGATTTTGCAGGCGTACCCCTACCTGGAGCCCGAAGACATTGATGCGGCCCTGGCCTACGCGGCCTGGCGGCTGGAAGAGCGCGAAGAACCGCTGGTGGTCGCATGAGCGTCCGGCTTGTTGTTGACATGAACTTGTCGGTGGAGTGGGTGGGCGAACTCGCAAGGGTGGTCGGCGGTCCATTGGTCCACGATTGGGGATCCGTCGGCCGAGGACTCGGTGATCATGGCGTGGGCGTTGGCCAATGCCCACGTCGTCTCCACACACGACTTGGATTTCGGCACCATGCTGGCCTTGACCCATGCCGCCGGCCCGAGCGTGCTGCAAGTTCGCGGCCAAAACGTGTTGCCCGACGACATCGGCCCCCTGGTAATCGCCGCGTTGCGTCAACACGATGCAGCACTCTCGGCGGGGGCCTTGGTCGTTGTCGATGTGAAGAAATCGCGTGTTCGGGTGCTCCCTCTGTAGGATCGCCGAACAGGCCGCGCTGCAATGCCCCGAAGTAGCCGGCGACTTCATCCAGGCGCACACCAGCGGCCACATCTTCCCCGCCCACGTCGCCGCCTTCCTCGACCGCCTCGACCCGCACCAAACCGCCCGAATCCTCCCCATCCACACCTTCCACAAGGACCGGTTCCCGAAACTGCTCGACCGGGTCGAGGACGTGCGGGACGGGGAGGTGTATGAGGTGGTGTGATGTTGCCCAAAGCGCCAATGTCGGTTTGTGGCCCAAGGATTTCGTGTCCAAGCCCCAAGGAGGAGCCATTCCGGGCGGTGATGGCAGCCGTTCGCTGAGGACCGAATGACGGCGTACAACACCAACCTTGCTTCCGAGTTCTACGTGCTCTCCATGCTCCACCGGCTTGGGTGTGACGCCAGCCTGAGCCTCGGGAACAAGAAGTCCGTCGACATTGTGCTGGTGCGCGAAGCCGGTGACGTCGTCACAATCGACGTCAAGGGGCTCGCGGGCACTACCAGTTGGCCCGTTGACAATGTCAAGAAGAAAGCGGACGGCCACTTCTTGGTCTTTGTTTCGTTCCTCGGCAAGATCGGGGACCACAATGTGTCCCCGGAAGTGTACATCGCGTCAACAAGTGTTTGAATCGAATGCCACTACTGGCAATGCCATATATCGACACCCTCACTTCATCCCATACATTCACCACTGGATTCGTGGCCCAGACCTGCCGAAGGATGTAATTGATGGTCTTTGCAGAATTCTAAACGAAGATCATGCTACATCTGGTATGGTAATGGATCAATACCGTGAACATGCCCGCGCGTCTGTTCGGAAACACGGCCTCACTCCGACCAATGCGGCAACGGAGTTCTTTCGTCTTGGCGTCGAGATTGGTATGGAGATTGATGATGCTCGAACGTTGCGTGATGCGGCAAGATCAACTCGATAAAGGCAACAGAACCATTGCGTGAACAAAGGGGACAGAAGTCTTTTTCTGGTTGACCGCTGGTCGTTGCTTGCGGTAAAACAGGACCATGCGGCGCCGTGCCCGTTCTATCGAAGGCGGTCTGGTTTACCATATCCTGAACCGCTCCAATGCGCGGATGACCTTGTTCGACAAGGACGACAATTACGCCGCGTTTCAGCGCGTGCTGGAGCATGGGACACGGCTGGCGTTCTGCTGCCCGGTGCCGAAGGGACGGCCCTAAACAAGCCCCAGCCTGGAGCGACGCGAGCGCCGCCTGCGCGCCGCGCAACCCTGGGTCATCCAGAGCGCTGAACCGGAATCCCGAAGGATGGCCCGAACAACTTGCACTACTCCTCCGCCGGCGCCAGGAAGTACACTTTGACCAGGGGGAGGAGGGTCTTGCCGGTTTCCCTGAGTCGGTCGTAGTGCTGCTGCCAGAGGCTCACCAGGCGAGCGAGGTCTATCGTCGCGATGTGCTTGGTCGAGGAACGGATTTCCCGCTCGGCGTCGGCGGTGAAGAATTCAAGGAACTCACGGAGCGACTGTTCCGCCGCCGCACGACCACGTGACCGTGCGGACCAGCCAGATGGTCGAGCGATCCGGACCCGGTTCGCGTCCGGGCTACTCACCTTTGGGCTTCGCGCTGATTGGCTTGTTCCTTTCGTTGCCACGATCCTTGCAGCTAGAATTCGGGTTGCCGAGTGCGCAGGCGGATGCGCCATTCGTCAACGATGGCCAACGCCCCCGGGATGCGATCTAACCCGGATTATTCATATACGTAGGGTGGGTCAAGGTCGCGTAGCTCGTTGGTGGGGCTGCACAAGCCGCAATCAAGCTGATTTGCAGCCCGCTTGCCTGGAAGCACGTCGGCAGTAGCGACCGATGACCCACCAAAGAAGCGGCTTGTTTGACCCACCCTACCTA
>PWXP01000476.1 GCA_003561895.1 Planctomycetaceae bacterium
CCACCAGCGCCCCGTTCACCCCCGGCTCAATCCACGGCGCGCCGGTGGGCACGCCCACCGCCGGGCACCCGCACAGGAGGATTTCCGCCAAGGCCAGCGGACCGCGGTCGTCGGCGGAAAGGTACACGCACGCCCTCGCACGCCGCGCGGCGGCCAGCAACTGCTCGCGCCGGTAATGCCCGTACCGCAGCACCTCCGCCCCGGGGAACCGACGAGCAAGCCGGTCCGGCAGGTCGGGCGGAAACCCGCGCTTGGCGTAAATGAGCAGATCGGTCGGATCGCGCAGATCGGTCGGATCGCGCAGATCGGTCGGATCGCGCGGATCCCCGGCCGGCAACTCCACCGGATACGGCCATAGGGCAATGGGCGCCCGGTTGGCTGGCCCGAGTTGGCTCGCGATCAGGTCGCGGTACCACTGCGATTCGGTCACCAGCAGCTTGCAGCTTGCGGAGTTGCACAGCAGGCGTTCGTAGGTGAACTGGCAAGGGCTGTCGGCTTTGTGGAACAGCACGTTGGGGCCCAGGATGAAGGGCCGCCCTTCGGCGGTCGCGGCGGAGGCGGCCTTCGCGTTGAGCCAGCACCAGAGCCAGGGGATTTCGCCGGGCTCCAGCTCGCCCCCCACGCGCAGCCACGGCGGCCCGTACCGCCGCAGCGCCCGCTGCAGCACGTACTGCCCCTGGAACGGCCCGCTGGCAGCGGGCGCGGTTACTTCGCGAATCAGGCGGACCTTCATGTTAGTTGTTAGTTGCTAGTTGCTAGTTGTTAGTTGTTAGTGGGGAGATGGCCAACCGCGTTAGCACTAGCAACCAGCAACCAGCAACCAGCAACTACCCCTCCCACGCATCGCCCACGTAATCGGCGGCGATCATGGCCCGGTTGTCGGCGCGGCTGTCCAGCGTGCTTTCGAGGCGGCCGCGATGATCGGCCAGGCTGGGCAGGTGGCACCAGGCCATTAGCCCGGTCACCTCCGCCGCGCGGCCGAGGATGCGGTCGCCGCCCCAGTCGGGCTCGCGCCGGTGCAACGCCCGCATGGCCGGCAACAGTTGGGCGAGCGAAGCGACCGGAAACAGAATACACTGCGTGCCCGCGTAGCAATCGTTCGGAATGAGCCTGCCGAAGTTCGGTACGCCTTCGACCTTGTGGGCGGCCACCCAGTCGCGAGAGCCGAGGCTGCAAAACAACGTGGCGAACCCCGGTTGGTCACGATATGCGTCGAGCTTCTCCAGGAGGGCGGTTACGTACGGGCCGAACCCGACCGGCACGGCGATGTCGTCCTCGCACAGCAGGGCCCAACCGGCCGGGTCCGAAGCCCGGTCGAGGGCGTCTTCGAGGGCGGCGATATAGGCCGCCGTGTGCCCGCGGCCTGCCAGGTCGACGTGCAGGTGCACGTCGGGCAGGCCCCCGCGGGCGAGGCTGCGCACCGTGCCCAGCAGCAGTTCGGGGCGCGCGAGGTTCGTCAAGACGGACGTGGTGAGCATGTTGGTTGCTCCGTTTTTTGGGCGAAGGAAGCGTACATGGCTCCGGCGGCGTGGAAGTCGTCGAGGGTGTCGATGTCGGCCTCGGGGCCGTCGTATTCATACAGGTAGGGTCGCGAACCGATCAGGTAGCCGCATCGGCGGGCGGCCTCCCGTGTGACGATCTGGCAGGCGAAGTTGTGCGTGTACAGCAGGCCCAGGCCCTGGCTGGTCACGTGCCACGGCCCGAAACCGTGATTCAGCGGCCGCCCGTCCGCATGGAGGACGAACGCCCGCAGGGGCCGCACCACCAGCAGCGAGTCGTAGCCGTCCACGCGAGCCTTTTCCCACGTGGCCAGCACGTCCGCGAAGCGGTCGAACATCGGGTCGGTCACGCTGGTCCACAGCAGGTCGTCCTCGCCGGGCACCTGGGCGAACAGCGACGTTACCACCTCGCCGAAGGGCATGTCGTCGCAGGTAAGCCGCTTCTCGCGCGGCAGGAACGTGAACCCGTAACGCCGGACCAGCGGCTCCACGCGCGCCGCCTCGGACGAGACGTACACGTCGCGCGGCTCGAACACGCGCAGGAGTTGGGCCGCGCGAAGGTCGAACAGGGAACGGCCTTCGTGGAACGGCCGGAGGTTCTTGTCCGGCACCCGGATCGAGTTCGTCTTCAGCGGGATCACCACTTTCATTCGAGGGCCTCCGTTGGGTTCACTCGCGGAATTTCGGCCGCAAGGTACGACCGGGTGGAAAGCAGTTCGAGGGCCACGCCCTGCCGCCGGACCCACCGGTAGTAATCGCCGCTGGCGTCGATGGTGGCGGCGAATTCCCACGGGTACAGGTCGATCGGGTTGGGCACGGGGAAGGCGTGCTGCGAAGTCGTGGCGCCGGGCGGGCCCAAGTCCCAGCCGGCGATGATCAGCCGGGCGATTCGGAAATGGACGGCCAACGGCACGACCATTTCCAGCATGATCCCCGGCCCCCACTGCCGCTCGTGCTGCACGGCCAACAGCGACCGGTCCCAATCGCGGGTGACCACCAGCGATTGTTCCTTTCGGCCGCACCCGCGCTTCTCGAAGTGATAATCGGCGCCCGGCAGCGGCGCATTGGCGGCCCAGTTCGAGGTGAACACCGTGGGCCGACGCCCCCCGCCCGCCAGACGGCTTGCCGCTTGCAGCTTTGCATAGTCGTACGGCCGCAAGTGTACGGGGTTCAGGATGTGGTAATCGGCGTTGGGGTACCGCAGCAGGGCCTGCTTGACCGCGAACACCACACGGCCGCGGCACACGGCCGGCAGCGACGGATCGTCGAGATCGGCCAGCGAGGGCCCGGTCGCCAGCGCCACGGCCTCACGGCCGGCGTGGCATCCTGCGAGGCTTTCGAACCAGTGGCGAGTTTTCATTGTCAGAACATCCTCGGCCGGACGCCCGGCACAATGCAAGGGCGGTCGAGGTCTACATCGGGCGGGGCCGCGATGGGCGGACTGCCCACCCACGGGCGGCCCCTGGCCTTCTCGCCCATCTTTTCGTAGCCCCGCGGGCCGAGTCCGGAAAGGTGCCATCGGCCGGCGTTACCCCAGCGGTAAATGTAGAACGGCTCGAAGCCCAGGGCCACGGGATCGGCCTCGGCCGTGCCGGCGGCCATCAGGCGTAAGGCCAGGCCCCGGTCCTCGCCGTTGTTCAGCTCCGGCGGATACCCGGCGGCCGCCTCGAACGCCGCTCGGTGGTAGCTCCAGCCCGCGTGGAACAGTCCGCCGGTGCGGTGTTGCCGGAGCGTGCCG
>PWXP01000108.1 GCA_003561895.1 Planctomycetaceae bacterium
AAAAAGTTCTGTATATTATAGTTATTTGCATTGATTAGTATAGATTGGGTTGTCCAAAAGACGGCAACTCAACCTATGCGGGTATTTTGTCCAGCAATCAGTTGGAATGGTTATAGTACACGGTAAGCACCTTACGCTTGCTGCGAATCAACGCAAATGGCTACATTATATCTCGTTCCCACGCTCCTGCGTCACTGCCATTAAGTTAAGGCTCATATCTTTGTTTTTTATAATTAAAATTGATTTTAGGGGTGGGTAAAAACTCATGCTTTTTTAAAATTTGTGTTTTAAAATCATAAACTTAAGTACCCGCCCCCCCCTTTTTTGCAAAAGCCATCTTTTGCGTATTTTACTGATAAAAACATAGCAAGTAATTAAAAAATATAATTTTTACTTAACTTAATGGCAGTGACGCTCTTGCGTGGGAATGCATACGGCGCTTACTCATGGGCAGAAGCCGTTATTTATCCAGTCACTCAACTCGAACAGCCTCATGTTATGACGCTGACGGTAGTGCACTGGATTCCAGAGGATTCCATGTGTGCGATTACGCTGCCGCTAATCGCACCTACGCGGGCTTACCCTAAGCCTGGATGGACAAGATCTGCACGCCGCGACGTATTTTGGCGGTTCGCGCAATGATAATGTCAAGGCCATGCAGGGGGTTTATGACACGGGTGATATTTATTTAGCCGGTATTACCGCCTCGCGTGATTTCCCGGTCAAAAATGCCCTGCAAGACGAGAATGCTGGCGGCACCGACGGTTTCATCACCCACATCGCACCGGATTGGCAAGAGTTGGTGTTTTCTACCTATTTCGGCGGGCGCCGCAATGATGTCATCACCGATATGGTTTTGGATCAGAATCGCCACCTGCTGATTACCGGCTATACCAATTCAACCGACGATTTCCCCATCGAAAACGCCCTCTATCCTGTTCATCCCGGCAATAATGCGGCGTTCATTTCCAAGTTGGATCAATTTTGTTAATGGCCAACTAAACCTAACTTTGAGCCGATAGGCGCAGTAACCTATTGTACTCGGTGAGATTACCCGATTTCGAAAGGGTGCGCTACTGGGTACGGTTGGGATTGACCCCGAGCAGCTCGAAGGCCTTCGCCTGCAACGGGGTCGGCCGGGTAGTGGTGATGAAGGTGGCCTTGGGATTGATCGGCGTCGAGCAGACGTTGTAAGTCAGCGTGGCCAGATCGGCGAGCAGGGTGCGCAGGCTGTGCACCGGCAGACCGTCGGCGGTGCAGCGGGTGCGGTCCTTGGCCTTGGCCGCGTCGGAGCGCTCGGCCTTGCGCACCGTGCGCGGCGGCGGGTCCGGATCGTCGAACAGCAACGGCTGGAGCGCCGCACGCAGATGCCACTGCACGTAATAGGCGAGCATACACAGGAACACATGCGCCCGCCCCCGCTCGGCATTCCAGTGAAAGATCGGGCGCACCTGCAAGTCCATGGTCTTGAGCGAACGGAACGCGCGTTCCACGGTTTACATGGGTACAACGCAACCCCTAAAAATAGCCGAAGCTCACGCCGGACGCGGGATTCGGCCGGTTCAGGCTTCAAAGTTCGGCCTAGGGACTGAATGATTACGTACGGTGCTACACTTTCTTGCTGAGCTGTCGGGCGGTTTTAAGCAATAGATCGAGATCGGTGGTATCCAGCTTACCTTGTTGGACAAGAGCTACCAGGGTTTGCAGGTAACGCCGAGAACGATCAGCAACTTGGCTGATATCGAGCTGCTGTGGGGTGCGGGCGTCGGTGGCGATGCCTGCTGCCGCAGGGCTGGCTTGTTGGTGAGCGTCCTGCCACAGGGTCGCGTGGTGCAAAATTCCAGCTTGCTGAAACAGGCGCTTTTCAAGTGAGCCGAGACCGGCTATTTGGATGAGTGCGGCAGCGGTATCAGCCATCAGCACTTCACAAGTCATTACCAAGGCGGTGTTTTTGACATGAGGTCTGACCGGTTTGACGGTTTGACGATGCAGCAACCAGAGGCCAAAACGTTCACCGTAGAGCCTGAGACTAGTGGTCGGCTCCTTGCCAGTGATACGAGTGTCATCGATCTGAGCCAGCAAGGTGGCCTCGATGGCCAAATCCGCTTGACCAGTGCGTTCAAGCACATAAGAGTCGACCGAACCAAAGTAGCCTACCGGACCGTGACACGCCATAGTGATCGCCTCCCCAACCGTAGCCAGCGGGAAGGCTTCAGTCAACCAGTCGCTGAGGGCATGGAGCAGTGCGGTGACCACCGATGCGGCTGTAGTCGCAGATGCATCCAAGGTATTGGATGCCGTTTTGGTTTCATTTAACTGGGGATACAAATATTTAAGCCAATAGGGATCTCCAGTGATCGGTACCGGCGGCGTTTCGGCCTTGAAGGTATAGGCTAATGGTGCAGTGGCCTCTGCGGGCACGCTGGGCATGAGGGCACGGCGCACTTTCCCTACCGGTGGAAAATCCCCCAACGGTGCCCAAGCCTCACTGGTGAGCTGGCCGCGCAGACGGTAGGCACGCTGGTCGGCATCCGTAATAACGATATCTACAACTAAGGTGAGCTGTCGAGCCTGAGAATGACCTGCGAGACTAAGCGACAGCGGTGCAATCGGCGCAATAGATAGGCTGGTGCTCGCAGGCAGCGCCTGCTGTAGGACGGTGATGGTTGTTTCGCTGAATGTTATGTGCATGTAGCTATTATATAGCCATCTAATATGCAAGCCACGAAACAGCGGTTCATTGTCCTCAAACAGTTCTTTCAGCGTATCGACCAACAGCGACTTGCCAAAGCAAAGCGACGGGGGCGGGAGAGGAAATAATAACTTCCTTCGTTAATCAGTTGCAGCGCCAGCGGCGTTTTATCCACGTAATAACACTGCTCATTGCGCAGCTTTGCGAAGGTCTGGATACCGATGGGCAGTTTGCTGCCGAGTGCGGGTCATGATGAGGCAACCGTGGCGATGAGTTTAAACTTTAGTATAAGGCAGAGGCTGCAATTTGGGGTGTTAGGTTGACGGTGAGGGATCCAGTTACAGGGAGCACTGCCATTAAGCTAAGCCTGCGTAGGTACGATTAGCGGCAGCGTAATCGTACACATGGAATCCTCTGGCATCCAGTGCACTACCGACTGACAGTTCATTTCCAGTTACTCCCCACCCCACCTCGCGGTGGCGCAGTTACGTTCCATTTCAGAGCTTTTGGCTTACTCTGGTACGGGCTTTCACCGTACTG
>PWXP01000235.1 GCA_003561895.1 Planctomycetaceae bacterium
TCCAGACTCAACACCCAGCGCTCGCCCAGCGGCAACAACCCGACCACCGCTCGGGCAATCTGCGCTTGATCGATGGAAAACCCGCGAAAGAAGCGTTGCAGACGAATATAATTCGACGCGCTTTTGGCGCGGGGCGAGAGCACCGGGGCGAGCTGCGCGAGGTTCACCGAACGCACCTGCACCAATGCCAGAATGAACCGCGCCAAAAACGTCAAGCGTTGGGCATGCCAGGGCAAGTGGACCCGCAACGCCTTGCACAATGCCTTGACCGCTTGCATGTCGTTCATCGCTCGCTCCTCGGGGCACAATAAAATCAAAATACTAACCTTGAATGTACTGTACTGAGACTGCGGACAGTCGAGGATCTGAAGTTTGCATGATTTTCCTGTCAATATCGGGGGTATCCCGGCTATATCCGCACGCGGCGATAGCGCAATGCTCGGCACCGATGCACCAAAATAGTCGATTAGGCATCATGAATGCACAGAAATGGCGCTGGATGTTGTACAAAAATTGGTATGAAAAATTCAGTAAGGCTGAGCTTGTGCGCAGTGCTTGTGCGGTAACTAGGGTGGAAAGGTTCGCCGTGTTGTAGTGCTGGCATGGTGTTTGCTCCGTTCAGATCAGTAGGTCATGGCATAAACTGTCATGTCGGTTATCAAATGGAGAGACTAATGTCAGCCAAGAAACGAACGCAAATGTTGATCTCAGCACTACTCTGCGGTGTGGCAATGGCCGCGACTACGCATGCCTCGCAGGATCTGCGTGTGGCAGGTAACTTCTCGCAGAATGCTAAGCACATCTCAGTGGAGCAGGACTTTTTCGAGGCGCTCGGCGAGAAGTCCGGCGTTGCAGTCAACGTCAACTACAACCCCATGGATGTCGTCGGCGTACGCGCACCGGATGCGCTTCGGATGCTGCGTTCCGGCGCCTTTGATGTCATGTCGGTTCAGATCGGCATGGCTTCGCGTGACGATCCCTTCTTCGAAGGGATCGATATTGTGGGCGTTGCCACCGACATGGATGCACTGGAGATTGCGGTCGCGGCGTATCGAGAGGCCTTCGATCAGCGATTGCAGAGTCGATTCAATGCCAAGGTCCTTACCCTTTGGCCGTTTGGTCCCCAAGTTTTTTTCTGCAATCAGCCGATTACTTCGCTGGATGACATGCGAGGGCTGCGTGTCCGTACCTTCACGCCCACGATGTCTGCGCTGCTAGAGCATTTCGGGGCTACCCCGGTAACCTTGCAGTTCAGCGAGGTCTACACTGCCCTGCACCGCGGTGTGGCCTCGTGCGGAGTGACCTCACCGACATCATCCAATTCCGGAAGCTGGCCCGAAGTCACAACTCACCTTTTGCCGCTGGCGGTGTCGGGATCGGTACAAGGCCATTTCATTAATCTTGACAAATGGAACCGCTTCACGCCCGAAGAACAGGAAAAGCTTGAAGCCACCTTCCGCGATCTCGAGACAGCTTTATGGAAGGTCGCCCGCGAAGCCAATGGTGACGCTCTCAAGTGCAGCATCGGCGGCGACGAATGCCAGGAGCACACGCGGTTCAATATGACCCTTGTCGACGTTTCCGAAGCGGATCAAAAACGCATCAAGGACGCCGCACAGAATGTGACGCTGCCTATCTGGGCGCGAGCCTGTAATGCGGTCGACCCGCAGTGCTCCGCGACCTGGAACGACACCGTGGGCAATGCCATGGGCTTGCGTATCGAATGAGTTGAGCGTCTGAAATCTATTCAGGCAGGACTGCAACAACTCATATATTTAATGGAAATAGAAATTTTTCCAATCCAAAATTACAGAGGTGAACTATGAAATTCCGCTCAATCAAATGTACTCTCGTTTCCGCCGCACTCGTTCTGGGTCTGGGGTTCACGAGTGCAGCGAGTGCGCAAACCGTGATCCGCGTTGCGGGTAACTTTGCCAGCGACCATACGAGCAGCATCGCCATGCAAACGTTTGCTGATCAGGTTCAGGAAAGAAGCGGCGGATCCATGCAGATCCAATTGTTTCCCGACATGCAGTTAGGAGGTGCGCAGGAGAATGTTGATCAGGTTCGCAGCGGTGCGGTCCAGATGACCTGGATTGGTATTGCCTTTTTGTCACGTCTGGTGCCTGAACTGGAGGCCGTCAGTCTGCCCTTTCTTTTTACCTCCAGAGAGCAGGCCATGGCCGTGATCGACAGCGAGGTGGGGGACTTGATCGACGTTGCCTTGCGCAAGCGTGACCTCGCCTCCCTGGGTTACATGGAGTTGGGCGCGCGCCATGTGACCAACAATGTGCGCCCGATCGAAAAGCTGGAGGATTTCCAGGGGCTTCGTATCCGCCTGCAGCCCAACCAGACGCACCTTGATACCTTCCGTGCGATTGGTGCCAATCCGGTGGCAATGGACATTTCCGAGCTTTATTCGGCTTTGCAGCAGGGTGTCCTTGATGGGCAGGAGAATCCCTATTCGATCAACACGACCCGTAGCTTCTTCGAGGTTCAGCGATATCTGTCGGATACCAACCACTTTTTCGATTTCATCATCACCGTTGCCAATGCACGTTGGCTGGATGGTTTGTCGGCTGAGCAGCAAACCATTGTTCGTGAGGCGATGATGGAAGCGAACCGGGTCCAGCGCGAGCTCGCCATTCAGGCCGATGATGCCGCCTTGGTTCGCCTGCAGGAGCTCGGCATGGTCTTCACACCAATCCCTGATGAGACGCGCGAGGCCCTCAGGGCCGCCACCGCAGGCGTGGTTGACACGGTGCGTGGCCGTGTTGGGGATGAGTTGATAGACGCCGTGCTCCGGATTGCAGAAGAAAATCGCTGATGAGCAGTCTTGATCATGCCGGCCGGAACCTGTCCCGGTCGATCGCCCGGGCCTGGTTTTCGATGCTTGATGGCATCGATTTCCTGTCCCGCTGGCTGATCATCGCTCTGATGTCGGTGATGACCTGCATGATCGTCACCCAGGTCTTCTTCCGCTATGTCTTGAATGATTCGATTGACGCTGCCGATGAGATCTCCCGCCTGACCTTCGTCTGGAGCATTTTACTGGCGATCCCGCATGGCCTGAAAACCGGGGCTCACGTCGGTATCGATCTTATCGTGAGTCGTTTGAAACTACGCTTGCGTCTGTGGATTTTCAGGTTTACCTGCGCAGCTGGAATCGTGCTGTTGTTGGTTGTCGCCTGGCAAGCGCAGGTGATGATCCAGCGAATCTGGGATCAACCCATGCCCACCCTCCCGTTGTCGAGTGGCCTGTTTTACATCGCGCTGTTGATCAGCATGATTCATTCGGCACTGCACCTTTTCCCTTATACGCTGGGATGGGCGAGCGAGCCGACAGTGTTGGAGAGTCCCAAGTGACAGCCGTCATCATCGGAGCTTTCTTTGTTTGTGCCTTGCTGGGAATGCCGATTGCTTTTGCAATTGGTTTTGCCGCCCTTGCAGGCTTGCAGGTTGGCGACATGCAAATCACCACGCTGGCGCAGCGCATGGTGCATTCCTTGAATAGTTTTCCGTTGCTGGCCATCCCTCTCTTCATGCTGGCGGGTGAAATCATGCTGGCTGGAGGCGTAATGGTAAGGCTGGTCGCCTTCGCCAACGCGGTCGTGGGGTCGGTGCGGGGCGGTCTTGCGCATGTCACAGTCGTCTCGGGCATGACGCTGGGCGCCGTATCGGGAGCGGCGGTGGCCAGCGCTTCCGCATTGGGAAGCGCTCTCGTGCCGAGTTTACGCAAGGCTTATGATCCGCAATTCAGCGCGGCCGTCGTGGGTGCTTCGGCCAACCTGGGGCCGATCATACCGCCAAGCTCAGCGATGATCGTGTATGCCCTGATGGCGGGGCCGAGCATCTCGGTCGGCGCGCTTTTTATTGCCGGTATCGTTCCGGGCATCATCCTGGCGATCGCCATGATGATTACCTGCTCGATAATGGCAAGGGTACGCGGCTACCCAGCAACTGGCGAGCCGTTCAGGTTTCGCGTGTTTCTGACAGAGTTGCGGCGCTCTTTCGTGATCTTCATGATGCCGGTTGTGGTGGTGGGGGGCATTGTTGGTGGCGCCTTTACGCCCACTGAGGGTGCTGGCATTGCCGTGGTGTATGCGCTGATCATCGGGTTTTTCATTACCCGGCAACTGCGCCTGGCAGACTTGCCTCAACTCATGTTTCGCGCAGCGGTGACATCGGCGGTTGTTGGTGCGCTGATCGCCTTCGCTTCCTGCGTCACATTTCTGTTTACCATCGATTTGCTGCCCATGCGGTTGGCTGCCGGAATCCAGGCCTTTACGCAGGATCCCTACATTTTTCTGCTGCTTGTGATGCTCATGCTGATCGTGGTGGGCATGTTTATCGAGTCCAACGCGGCCTACATCATGCTCGCGCCCTTGTTTGCACCGCTGGCGCTCGCATACGGGCTGGATCCGCTGCATTTCGGTTTTCTGTTTGTGCTCAATCTTGTGATCGGGATGATGACACCCCCGGTCGGCATCCTGCTGTTCGTGATGTGTGGCATCACCCGCATCTCCTTGACGTCCTTGATTGCACAAGTGTGGCCGTTCGTTCTCGTGCAGTACCTCGTACTCATTCTGTGTTTTGCATTCCCGCAAATTGTTCTGTTTTTGCCGAGAGCGCTGGGCTATTGATGGAGGAACGCATTCATGTCTCCGGATACTGACAGGAAGTTCATGCAGTTGGCCCTGGAGCACGCTCTCAAGGCGAGAGACCGTGGGGATACGCCTGTGGCGGCAGTTATCGCCCGGGGTGAGGAACTGCTGGCTATCGGCGAAAACGAGATCCGATCAGCAGGTGACTGCACCGCCCATGCCGAGGTGTCGGCAATACGCCGCGCAATCGCGCTGCACGGTCCTGCATCCACCCAGGGTACGGTGTGTTACACCACCATGGAGCCTTGTCCCATGTGTGCCTGGGCATTGGTGGAGGCGGGTGTGAGCAGAATCGTGCTTGGCGCACGCCATTGTCAGCTTGGACGGCGTGATTACGGTGCCTATGTGCTGGAGGATCTCTACGCCACGACAGGGCGCAGCATTGAGATCACTCAGGGCGTGCTGGCCGACGAGTGTGGCGCAATGCGGTTGGCCTGGATGCAATCCGTAGGGCGCGAAACATGACTACGCGCATGAAACTCAACCCCCTGGAACGCTGGCTTGGTCCCCCTGTGCGCTTGGCAAGTCTGCTGGCTGGTTACGCAGTGCTCGCGGTCACCCTTGTGATCGGTCTGGAGATTCTTCTGCGACGTGGTTTCGGTGTCTCGCTCCAGGGTGCGGACGAATACGGCGGTTACATGCTTGCGGCGCTGACCGCAATCGGTGCGGCCTACACCTTGTTGGAGCGCGGGCACACACGTATAGAGATCATCATGGAGCGCATGCCACCGCCTATGCGCGCGGGGCTGAATTTGATCTCGGCCTTCATGATGTCGGCCATCGCCATTTTTCTTGCTTGGCGGTCGGTGCTCGCGGTCCAGGAGAGTATCGAATACAGAAGCCTGTCCGGCACGCCCCTCATGACACCGCTCTGGATGCCGCAGTCGGTGTGGGCCGGTGGCATGGTGCTGTTTGCAGTGGTGGCGACCTGTATTGCCCTGCACTGCCTGCGTCTGCTCATATCCGACTGGCGCGCCATCAACCGGTGGTATGGAATCAAGACCCTGTCAGAGGAAATCGAAGAGGTCTCCGCAAGCATTGACGTCGATGCGGGATCGCTTGAAGAGTCGGTCGGCAAGGAGCGCAGCTCATGATCAGCATTGGCGAGGCAATCGTCGGCTTCTTTTTGATGCTGGGCTTGATGCTGATGGGTCTGCCGGTGGCGGGTGCACTCTTTGCAGTTGCCTTGGTTGGGGCGTTCTTCTACCTCGGCGTGCCTTCAGTGATGATGTTCGGCAACCAGATGTGGAGCATCCTCGACGACTTTGTCCTGACCGCCATTCCGATGTTCATTCTGCTCGGCGAAATCCTGGTGCGCAGCGGCATCACGGATCGCATGTATGTTGCCCTGTCTGACTGGATACGGCGCTGGCCAGGGGGCTTGCTGCACACCAACATTGGAGCCTGCGGCATGTTCTCAGCGGTGTCGGGCTCTTCGGTGGCGACTGCGGCCACCATCGGCACTGTTGCGCTGCCTTCGATGCAAAAATATGGCTACTCCGAGCGCGTCGCCCTGGGGACGATCGCCGCTGGCGCAACCCTCGGCATCCTGATCCCGCCGAGCATCAACATGATCATCTATGGCTCGATGTCGAACACCTCCATCGGCCAATTGTTTCTGGCCGCGATCGTGCCTGGCATCCTGCTCATGATTTTATTCATGCTGTTCGTGGCTGTCATGAGCGTGATCAAACCGTCTATCGCGGGAGATCCGTTGCCGTCTGTGCCGATGCGCCAGCGTCTTATGCGCTTGATCGATCTTCTTCCACCGTTGCTGATTTTCGGCGTCGTCATGGGCAGTATCTACGCGGGTTGGGCGACGCCAACCGAATCGGCGGCGGTGGGGGTGATCGGGGCGCTTGTGCTGGCGGCCGCGCGGCGGCGCCTCAGCTTCAAGATGCTGAACGAGTGCCTGTTGTCGGTGGTCCGGGTCACCGCGATGATCATGCTGATCGTGCTGGCGGCGCAGTTGCTTTCCTTTGTCATGGGTGTTCTGCGGATTCCGCAGACCATCACCGGCTTGCTTGCCGACACCGGGGCCACACAACTGCAGATCCTGTTGTTGCTGGTGGTGTTTTACCTTGTCCTCGGTTGTTTTCTCGAAACCCTGTCGATGATGATAACCACCATACCCATTGTCATGCCGATCGTGATCTTCTTCGGGATCGATCCGGTCTGGTTCGGCGTGTTTCTGGTGCTCATGATGGAGGTCGCCCTCATCACACCGCCGCTTGGCATGAACCTCTTCATCGTTCAGGGTGTAAGACCTGCAGGAGGGTCCATCATGGATGTCGTTTGGGGTGCCTTGCCCTTTACCCTGATCATGCTGCTGATGGTTGCGCTGCTCATGATCTTCCCCCAACTGGCCTTGTTCCTGCCGGAGGCGATGCACGGAAGCTGACATGGAAAGGATGCTCATTCGCGCTGCCAGCCTTTTGGCCGACCCTGAGGCCGGGACGATCTCTCAGCCTGGCGCAGTGCTTGTCGAGGACGGGGTGGTACGTGCCGTCGGGGAAAGCGCTTTGCGCGAAGAACAGGAATTGGAATGTCTGGATCTCGGCGATGCTGTCCTCATGCCGGGCCTGGTCAATGCACATCAGCACGGCCGTGGTTTGAGTCAACTCCTGCTCGGTTACCCGGATGATCACCTCGAGCCGTGGATCGCGCGCCGTCACGCACGCGGTGCCCCCGATCCCTACGCGCTCACCCGCCTAGCCGCAGCCAACATGTTGCGCAACGGCGTGACAGCCACCGTGCACGCAAACTACAGCTATGGCAGTGGCGACTATGCGGCCGAAGCACGCGCTGCGCTTCGCGCATACATCGATGCCGGATTGCGCGTGACCTTCTGCGTGGGTGCCATGAACCGTGGTTTCATGACTTACCCGGGTCAGGACGAAGCGGGTTTGCTCGCCGGCTTACCCGATATCGCGCGTGCTCGCCTGAGCGCACCGCGCAAGAACCCCTATGCGGGTGATGCTGCCGCCACCATTGCCCTGATGCGCGAGCTGCAAGCGGAGTTTGGCAGCCACCCCTTGGTGACCTTGGCCTATGGTCCGTCAGGGCCGCAATGGGTGTCGGATACCCTAATGGCGGCGCTTGCGGCCGATGCTTTGGATCGCGGCTTGGGGCTGCATCTGCATCTGCTCGAGTCACCTGCGCAAAAGGCGGTTGCGGCAAACCTGTATCCAGAGGGCTGTGCCCGACACTTGAAGCAACTCGGTGCGCTGGGTCCTCATGTCGTGCTGGCGCACTGTGTGCATGTCACGCCCGAGGATATCGCACTGATCGCGGATAGCGCTGCAGTGATCGTCCATAACCCGGGTTCGAATCTGCGGCTCGCCAATGGCCGCGCACCCGTGGCAGACATGCTGGATGCCGGTGTCGCGGTTGCGCTCGGTACCGACAACTGCGCCTTGCTCGACGACGAGGATCTTTTTGCCGAGCTGCATCTGGCCGATGGTTTGATGCGTTTGTCCGGCATTGCGCAGATCGGCGCTGATCGTGCGCGCCGCCTGCTCTCGATGCTGACCGTGAATGGCGGTCGGGCCTGTCTTTCCTCAGTGGTCACCGGGCGTATCGAGCCAGGGGGGCAGGCCGATCTCATCGCCGTGTCCACCCGGCGCTTGTTGGGGGCATGGTGTGACTCGGACACTTCGCTGCTCGAGGCGCTCGCGTTTCGCGCCCGTGGCGAAGATGTGATGCTCACCATGGTGGGTGGCAAGGTATGCCAGCGTGATGGTCAACTGACGGCATTGGCAATCGACCTGCTCGATGAGGCAGCGGCAGAGACCGCACATAAGCATCGGCGGGCATTCGGCCCTGGTGCAGCGGAGACGGCCGAGGCGCTTGCGACTGCCCTGGCCCGCCTGAATCGCTATCGTAGCGTGTGACTTGTATGCGAAACGGTGCAAACCACGGTGTCGATGATCTCAAGGCTCAGCTAAACATGCAATCCCAGTCGACATCGGGTTCGCGCGCGACACCCAAGCGGAGTTCGCTTTGCACATGATTGAGGTGCTTTAGCATGAGCTCGATGGCTTTTTCCGTGTCCTTGCGTTCGATGGCTTCGACGATATGAACATGCTCACCTTCTGGGCATGCGGGTGTCTGCGGGGCATCGTACAGCGCAATGATCAGGCAGGTGAGTGGGCAAAGCTCGGACATCAGCTTTTCGATGAAGCTGTTGCCCGCAATCTCAGCGAGCAGCATATGAAACACGCCCGAGAGCTTGATGATGGCGCGTCTATCCTTTTTGCTGCGCGCCTCGGCCTCAAGTGCGAGATGGGCGTGCAGGCGTCGCATATCTGTTTTGCTTGCGTTGGCGATGACGGTACGGACCACCTCTGGTTCGACGAGGCGTCGCGTGGCGAACAGATAGAGCGCGTGGGGCTTGCGACGAACGCGCCGCGGTTGGGGTGTAGCTTGACCAGGCCATTCTTGGATAGCACTGTGAGTGCTTGGCGGATCTTGGCGCGGCTCACGCCGAAAGCGCCAGCCAGACGCTCTTCCGCCAGCTTTATGCCAGGCGGTAGACGCTGCTCCATCACCGCGTTGGTGATGCGCTCTGCGATTTCTTCGATATCGGGTTTGACTAGCGCTGCGGTTTCCATCTGGGTGTCAAGGAAGCTGTCATGTTCTCAATTATGAATAAGATTATTGTCCCGCAGCTGCGATCAAATCCGACATTCGCCATTCTAGCCCAAGGACAGGCGTTGTTGATCACCGCTATGAGGCGCAAAAGATGAGTACGTTCATAACCGGTTGTAGCGGGTTTGTTGGTCTTGCGCTCGCCGAGCATTTACTGTCGGCGGGTGACGAGGTGGTCGGTTATGACTTGATGATGCCGCCAGACAAAGCCTATGAATTGCTATCGGACTTGCCGGGTCGATTCACCCTGGTGCAGGGTGATGTCTGTGACGAAGTCGCGCTGTCCGAAACGATGATGCGCCACCAACCGCGTCGTTTAGTGACCCTGGTTGCGATTACTGCAGACCCGAAGCGCGAGCGTGTCATGCCGCAGCGAATTTTCGAGGTAAACGTCGGCGGTGCGCTTGCCTCGGTATCGGCCGCGGCCAAGGCCGGCGTGCAGCAGGTGCTGCATGTCAGCTCGGGCGCCACGTATGGTGCCAGCGGACGAGGGCCGGGACCCTTGCACGAAGATCGGACGCCCTTGCTGCCCGAGGCCTTGTATGGCATGTCAAAGCGGGCAGCGGAAGAGGCGGTGCGGCGTCTCGCGGAACTGCATGGCTTGCCACTTCTCGTCGGGCGCTTGGGTACCTGCTTCGGTCCCTGGGAGGCTGACAGCGGTGCGCGGGACACGCCGAGCGCGCCATTGCAAGCTTTGCGTTTGACGGCGCAGGGGTGTGAGGTGGTGCTGCCTCGCGATAGCCGGCGTGACTGGTTGTACGTGCGCGACGCAGCCGCAGCCATTGTCTGCCTGCTCGCCGCCTCCGCTCGCCATCCGGTTTATAACCTCGCTGCGGGCCATGAATGGAGCATGGTTCAGTGGTGCGAGTACGTTGCCACGAGACGTCCGGATTTCGTGTGGCGCTTCGCGGACGCGGAAACAGCGGCCAACATTGACTATTACGCGGACTTTGATCGGGCATCCATGGCCATAGACCGCTTGTTGGCCGATACCGATTTTTTGCCCAGGTTCGATCTCCCGGGTGCATGCGACGATTTTCTTGATTGGTGGAGTCGTCACGGAAATATTTCCCTTGAACGGAGACAGACGCAATGACCAAGCCGGTGGTATCACACACAATGAACATGCAGTACAGGGTCTGCATCGTCACCGGTGGCGCGTCCGGTATTGGCCGAGCCATTTCAAGGCGTCTGGCGGCTCACAGCGCCAAGGTGGTCGTTGCAGACGTCACGACCGAGGTGATCGAGGGCGGTACGCCAACGGTTGAGCTGATCCGCAGCGAGGGCTACGAGGCGGAGTTTGTGCTCACCGATGTCTCGAGCATGGCCTCGGCCGAGGCCCTGGTTGCACATACCGTGGATCGCCATGGCAGGGTGGATGTCATCATCAATAATGCCTGTATCCGACATGCGCGGCCCTTGCTGGAACTGGATGAGGACAATTGGCAGCGGGTGCTCGACGTCAACCTCTCGGGTGTGTTCCGTTGTACGCATGCCGCATTGAGGCAGATGTTGCGGCAAACGCCGATTCAAGAGGTCCGCGGTCGTATCGTCAATCTATCGTCCCAGCATGGCATGATTGCCGCCCCTCAGGATCTGGCCTACGGAGTCAGCAAGGCTGGCGTCGACTACTTTACGCGTCAGGTCGCAACGGACTATGCAAGCCAAGGCATTGTATGTAATGCGGTCGCCCCCGGAAAAATCCAGACGGGTGCCGGGGGCCGTGCGGTAGATCCTGTCGTGCTGGATCGCGCACGCCGCCGCACGCCTTGGCCGCGCCTTGGCCATCCAGATGATGTCGCCCGCGCGGTGCATTTTCTTGCCAGTGACGACGCGAGCTTCATTACCGGAGCCACTCTGATGGTGGATGGAGGATGGATGGCGGCCTGACAGTCATGCTGCCCCAAATTGAGTTTTTTCTGTCCCGGGAATTGCATCCGGATCCTAATGCATCTAGGAGGTGCCAGGCGTGAAACTATTGATTGTCAACCCCAATATCTCGGAAAGCGTCACAGCGCTGATCGGCGCGGAGGCCAGGCGCGCGGCCTCGCCGGGCGTTGAGCTCACCACGCTGACCGCAGCCCTTGGCGTGGCTTACATCGAGACCCGCGCAGAGGCCGCGGTTGGCGCCTTTGCCACCCTTAATTTGCTGGCCGAGCACTATGAGGGGCACGATGCCGCGGTGATCGCGGCCTTTGGCGACCCGGGGTTGGCTGCTGCCCGCGAAATGCTGCCGATTCCGGTGGTGGGTTTGACCGAGGCCGCATTGATGAGCGCCGCCATGCTCGGCGGCCGGTTTTCGATTATCGCGATATCGCGCCGCATCCGGGCCTGGTATCAGGAGACCGTCGACATGCACGGCCTGTGTGGTCGCCTGGCCAGTATCCGCTGCCTGGACGAAGTGCTGGCCAATATCGCCAGCGTCCAGACCGACAAGAGCGAACAGCTGCTCGCGCTGTGCGAAACCGCAGTGCGTGAAGATGGCGCCGATGTGTTGATCATCGCGGGTGCGCCACTGGCCGGCCTGGCACGGAGCATCGCCGACAGTGTTCCCGTACCATTGGTTGACGGCGTATCAAGCGCAGTACGTCACGCCGAGTCCCTGGTCGCGCTCGGCCCACGTTCCGCCACTGCGGGTAGCTATGCGCCCCCGCCCGAAAAGGACTGGACTGGTCTGCCGTCCGCACTGGGGTGCTTGATCGGGCGCAAGTAATATAGCCGTTTGATGAGCAATACTGCGGACAGTTTTTAGGCCGATATGCTCTGTACACGACAATTTTTTATTTATACCTCACGAATCAGTGTTTATGATGACCTTCCCCTCGACGACCGTGATCGTGTTGGGAGGCCATAAAAACAGCATTAACAACCGGAGTGAATCA
>PWXP01000430.1 GCA_003561895.1 Planctomycetaceae bacterium
CAGTAGATGTCCTTGCCGGCCCGGGCCGCCAGGACGGTGGCCGGCCCGTGCCAGTTGTCGCCGGCGGCGATGACCACCGCGTCGACGTCGTCGCGGGCGAGCAGGTCGCGCAGATCGTTGTAGGCGGTGCAGCCTTCGAACGTGCCGCCGGGGCGGTCAGCGGCGTAGTTTTCCTCGACAACCCGCTTGGCACGCTCGCGCCGCCAGCGGTCCACGTCGCACACGGCGACGACCTGGGCGCCGGGCTGCCGGAGGCAGTGCCGCAGATGGCCCTGGCCCATCGCACCGACGCCGATAACCCCGACGCCGATTCGCTCGTTGGGCGAGGCGGCCTCCTGCCGGCCGAAGCACGAGGCCGGCAGCAGCCACGGCGGCGCGGCCGCGCCGGCCGCCGTTGCCGCCCGGGAAAGAAACGTCCGCCGCGTTGACACGTCCGTTGTCCAATGATACCGATGCATGGGGGTCCTCCATTTGGGTTATTTCCGCGCAAGCCGCCGCGCGCCACGTAGGATGGACATTCCTGTCCGTCCCCCCGGCGCGGGCATGCGTGCCGGGGCGCGGCTCAGGCCGTGGCCCGGGCCGCGGCGGCCAGGTTCGCCAGGCAGCGCCGGAGCGGTTCCATGGGCGCTTTCCGGTTGTAGTACACCTCCAGCGACAGGGGCCCCGAAAAACCTACTTCCCGCAGCGCCCGGCAGAAGGCCTGCAAGTCGAGGGGGCCCTCGCCGATGATGGTTTCGGGCGGTTGCGGGTCGCGCTGCACGGCGGCCTGTTCGCGCAGGTGGATGCCGTACAGGCGGCTCCCCAGCCGCCGGACGGCGTCGACGGGCGGCTCGCCTGAACGCATCGCGTGGCCCGTATCGAGGCAGTAGCCGATGCGCCAATCCCACGGCGCGGCGGCCACGAGCAGGTCGGTAATTCGGTCGAAGCGGTGTCCCGGCCCGTAGTTGTGGATGGCGACCTTGATTTCGAACTCCTTCACCAGGGTGTCGAGCAGGGGGAACGCCTCTTCGGTGGGCTGGCCGACGAGCACCGACACGCCGTTTTTCCGCGCGAACTCGAACGTTTGCCGGAGCCGCTGGGCGTCGGCCTCGATTTCGCCCAGGAAATACGCCTCCACTTGGACGTGGTGGCGGGCCAGCAGGGCCTGCACCTCGGCAATCCGCTCGGCGTCGTCGGTCACTTCGTAGTGCCAATGGGCGAACTCGACCCAATGCAGGCCCAGGCCGGCGATATGCCCGAGCATCGGCTCCAGCTCCGGGCTGAACGCGCTGAGGACGTTGCTCTGGAGGCCGACGCGGAACCCGCCGTACTTGGCCATCGACGCCTGCTTCTTCTCGTCCTCGGCGCCGGCCGTTCGGCCGGGAAGCCACGTGGCGGCGGCCGCAGCCGCGCCGGTCGCTACAAATTGCCTTCGCGATAACGTACTCATAGGGTGGTCTCCTTTTCGGTAGGGGGCGGTCTCGTGCTTCTATGCGCCACCGGCCAGCCGGCCCGGGCGCCCAGGCCGGGGCGGTGGTCGGGACGGCGCCGCCGCTCGCGTCATTGCGCGTCGCTCGGCACGACGGCGTGGGCGGGCAACTCGACGCGCTCGCCGGCATCGGTTTCGAGGACCAGCGTCCGCGCAATCTTGCCGGTTCTTTCGCCGGGGGTAAAGGTCACCGCGACCAGGTGGAGCGCCTTCGACTCGTCGCCGGTGGGCGGGGCTGCCCGCAGGCAGTCGCAATCGGTGTGGATGTCGGTAATGCGGAACGGCTGTTGGCCCCGAACCACAATCTGCCTCGTCACGCTTTGGCCGGGCGGCACCACGCCCAGAAACAGCGAACTGGGACTGACCGCAATGGCCGGCAGCACGTGCCCTTGCACAACCACGGGGATGTGCTTCGCCCGGGGGTCGTTCGTGATCAGCCAAAGCTGGTCTCTAATATAACCGGGCGGGGCGTCGGGGTCGAGGGCCACGTGAAGCTGGTAATCTAGCCGGTTTCCCCGGCGCTGCGGTTCGCTGAGGTTTCCGGCCAGGTGTGGGTTATGGCTCCGCACATCGAGGATCCGCCAATCGGCGCGCCCGGTGTACCGCACGCCGATGGTCCGCTCGGCGGAAGTACCGGGCGAAACGGTGCCGAAGTCGACGCTGGAGGGGTTCAGGAGTACGTTGCTGTACACGTACACCTTTACGTGCAACTGCACCTGCGCCCGAAACGGCTTGTCGAAGGTGACCGTGATTGCGGCCCTTTGGTGCCCGAGGAACGACTGGCTGTTGATGCGCGCGACGACGGCGCCCTTTTCGAAGGTCTTGAGCGAATCGCCGTCGATTTCGACCCGGGGGGTGGCGCACCCACAGTTCGACCGCACACTGGCGATGCCGACATCCTCCATGTAGCGATTGGTCAATTCGAATGCGAATTCGGCCTTCGCGCCGCGGGCGATGGTGCCGAAGTCGTGGTAGGTGACATCGAACATCTTGCGCGCCCACTCCTGGGCGGGGGCTGGCTGGGCCATTCCGCCCGCCAGCGCCAGTGCCGCGGCGATGGGAAATGTTATACGGATCATCTTACCCCCTCGAGTGGTGGACTACGGCGGATTGCCCAACGCTGAGCCGTTGGGCCCGCGAAAACGGAACCGAACCCCATGAGGGGGTATAAACGGCCCGCGCCGCGACCCAGGTGAACGGTTACCGCACGCCTATTCCCAATATAGTGCCGTAAACGGACCGGCTAGGCGCGTTTTGGGGAAGAGCCGAAGCGGTCGTTGGCAAACATAGCTCTACTGGGGGCCTCAGTAGATGCAAAAGATGGGAAATTGTTCTCAAAGCAATCTCCCGCAGGCAACCCAACGCAGATCATATCTACCTTTCTGGTTTCGAGGGGCGTAACCGTTCACAGGGGGGCTGTCCCAATTTTCACGGCACAAAGGGCGTTTTTGCCCAATGATCCACCGTTTCCGCCGCGAAAATGGGACTATCCCCTTCGCATCGACTGCACCGCCACGAATAACCGGTGCGCGGCGGGGGAAGGCGAACCATCGCTTCCCCCCGATTTCTTAGAGCCCCAGCCCCAGACAATTATTCCCGGGCGGGCAAAACAGGTGGGCGCAGCGCCCCCCCAACCTCCCGCCCGCTTGAAAACGAGCCGGCCCAGAAAACGAGCCGGCCCAGAAAACGAGCCGGCCCCCCTTGCGGCATTTGCAAGCGGCCGTTAGGTTGGCGGGTTTACGCAATGCTTGCCCCCGCC
>PWXP01000454.1 GCA_003561895.1 Planctomycetaceae bacterium
CCAGTCCCACCGGCGGGTTGTTCGCCCGCTTCTTGCCCCGGTGCGCGTACTGCTCGATCTTCCGTTTGCCGCCGCTTTTCTTCTTTTTCGCCATCGCCCGTCTCCTGCCCAGAATGCCGCGGCGCACGCGCCGGGCCTCACTGTTCCGCCTTTGTATCCCGGGGGCTACCCGTAGGCAAGGGGGGTGGCGCGGCGGGTGCGTAAATCGTAGGGGGATTATAACCCCGGCGCTCACAGGCAGGAATGGGGCTCTGCAAACGGGAGCAGCGTGTGAAGCAGCACGATACAAGGCAGTGGATCGACTCGTTCGTGAACGGACCGGTAGGTCGACAGTGTCGCCACTACCCGAGCCTCAACCCACTGTCCATGTTCGGTCACACAGTACCTCTTTGGCTTGTTCCGAAGCATTTGGGCGAGCGAAGCGGCATGGTCCTCGACCGTGCCCTGCTGCACGTACCCGAGCATTCCGGCTGTGTCGTCATCACGGGCGTATCGACCTTCCAGGTAGCATTCCCAGCCATCGTGCCCGAGGTAGGCCCGACGGCTTCGGGCGTCATGTAGGCGCTTGGCTTCAAAGCGAAAACGGGGCCGCTTTGCAACGCCGTGCTGCATGACCTGAATGTCAACTCAGGGCCGACGTTTTCCGAGCCGGCCTTGGCCGTGAACGGGAATTTCCTCTTGTGTCCAGAAGTTCTTGGCCCACCGAGGCGAGCCCGGGTCCTGGAGGGCGGTTTGCATGGCGCGCGTCAATTCGCCTGTGATGTCTTCTTCCTCGTGCCCGGCCGGCGCTCGCGGGTCCAATCGTTCGTAGCCCATGCTCAAGACCTGATGCACCCGGGTGATGAAGCTTCGCTGGTATTCGGGCCGGCTGCGCGGCGTCGATGGGGGCGGTGTTCGGCGATCATGGTTGGGGGTCTCCTGAGAGCTAAGGTGCCCCCAGCGGCGGGGGCGGTGGAAGCAACACCGCGCCCCGCGTTTGCGAAGCGCCCAGGCGCGAAAATACCCCATCCCAAGGCCAATCCAGGCTCGGAACGGGGCAACATCGCACGGAAAAGCGGCAATCAGCAGCTAATACCGGTCTCTACTTAGAAATGCCGCAGAAACGGGCGTTTGTTAAGCAGGCGTGTCCACCGTGTGCCGCAGACGATTCGTACCCCCCTTGCCAACCGGTCGGCGAGCGGGCAAGATACATTCGTCGGCCGCCGCCGGGTGCGTGGCGGGCGGTTCCCGCCGCTTTTGGCGAAGCAACCCGTGGCCTTGACGCGACGGAAAGAAGCCTCCGCAATGGTTTGCCCGCCGTTTGCCGCGAAAACCGCCCCCACGCACCCAAGAGCGGCTGTTCCCATGTAACCGTTCACAGGGGGACTGTCCCCTTCGCACGGAGCGGAGAAAACTGCCCGCGCCGCCCCGTGAACGGTTACGCTCCCATTAGACGTTCGAGTACGAAACTCGGCTATCGCATGATCCTGGAGACCGACCATGGCTGCCTTTCACGAAATCCCGAAAATCCCGTTTGAAGGCCCCGATTCGAAGAACCCGCTCAGCTTCCGCCACTACGATGAGAACGAGGTGGTCGAAGGCAAGACGATGAAGGAGCAGTTCCGCTTCAGTGTGGCGTATTGGCACACGATGCGGGGGACGGGCGCCGACCCCTTCGGGCCCGGCACCATGCTGCGCCCCTGGGAGGGGCCGGAAGATACGGTGGAAAACGCCGCGAATCGGGTGCGCGTGGCCTTCGAGTTCAGCGAGAAGCTCGGCGCCCCGTTCTTCTGCTTCCACGATCGCGACGTCGCTCCCGAGGCCGCTACCCTGGCCGAAACCAACAAGAACCTCGACGCCGTGGTCAAGGTCATCCGGGAGGAGATGGACCGCACGGGCATCCGGCTGCTCTGGGGCACGGCGAACCTGTTCAGCCACCCCCGCTACATGCACGGGGCGGCCACAAGCTGCAATGCCGACGCCTTCGCCCACGCCGCGGCCCAGGTGAAGAAGGCCCTCGAGGTGACCCAGGAACTCGGCGGCGACGGCTACGTGTTCTGGGGCGGCCGCGAAGGGTACCAAACGTGGTGGAACACCGACATGAAGCGCGAGTTGGACCACCTGGCCGCCTTCATGCACATGGCGGTCGACTACGCCAAGGAGATCGGCTTCACCGGCCAGTTCTATTTCGAGCCGAAGCCGAAGGAACCGACCAAGCACCAGTACGACTTCGACGCCGCCGCCTGCATCAACTTCCTCCGCGCCTACGGCCTGACCGACCACGTGAAGCTGAACCTCGAAACCAACCACGCCACCCTGGCGGGCCACAACGTCGAGCACGAACTCGATTACGCCGGCTACCAGGGGTTCCTCGGCTCGGTCGACGCAAACACCGGCGATCTGCTGCTCGGATGGGACACCGACCAGTTCCCCACCGACGTGTACCTGGCCGCGAAGATCATGCTCGCGTTTTTGAAGTACGGCGGGTTGGCCCCGGGGGGGGTAAACTTCGACGCCAAGCTCCGCCGCGAAAGCTTCGAGCCGGTCGACCTGTTCCACGCCCACATCGGCGGCATGGACTGCTTCGCCAAGGGGCTGAAGGTTGCCGCGCAAATTCGCGCCGACGGCGAGTTGGCTCGCATGCTCGACGAGCGCTACGCCTCGTGGAACGCCGGGGTCGGCGCCGAGATCGAGACCGGCAAGCACGACTTCAAAACGCTCGAAAAGTACATGCTCGAAAAAGGCGACGCCGAACCCAACCGGTCGGGCCGCCAAGAGCTGTTTGAAAACATTGTTAACCGTTACGTTTTCTGAGGACATCCACATGTCCGAATCGAAACATGTTTCCAACGTCAATCGCCGCAGCTTCCTGCAACAAGGCAGTGCGATGGCCGCCGGCGCGGCGGTCATGGCCGGCGCCGTGCCCGCCGTCCACGCCGCTGAGGACAACACCATCCGCCTGGCGCTGATCGGCTGCGGCGGCCGGGGCGGGGGCGCCGTGGGCAACGCCATGCGCACCCGCGACCAAGGGCCGGTCAAGCTGTATGCCCTGGCCGACGTGCACGGAGGTTCGGTCGAGCGTTCCTTCAACGCCCTGTCGAACCAGTTCGAGGACGACGTCGACGTTCCCGAAGACCACCCGGGAACGGTTTTCGAGGCGGCTATTGGAGGAACTTCTGCGCCATATTGGCTTGCGACCCAAGTGGTCCTCCCTCATAATGCAACCTGCCGGGCCGGTTCGCCGGCC
>PWXP01000412.1 GCA_003561895.1 Planctomycetaceae bacterium
AGCAGGTACACGCCCTCGTACTTCGCCTGCCACTGGAGCACGGGGAAGGCGAAATCGCGGCACAGCTCCAATTGGGCGTCGACGATGCGGGCCGACTTCGCCCCCGTGTCATGGGCCTTGCAGAGGATCGCCTCGCGGTCCTCGCACGGCTGCCCCAGGTCGACGTACACGGCATGCACGCCATACCCCTGGTCGGTCAGCCAGCCGAGCAGCACCGAGGTATCCAAACCACCCGAATACGCGAGAACACAGTCAGGCATAGTATTGCTCCAGGGTCGTCATCAGGTCACGAAGCCGGTATTTCAGCCCGCCATTCTGCGCACAATCGGCCGGAACTGCAAGTGGCGTGGGCCGCTGGTGGGGGGCAAGGTTTTCCGGCGGCGGTAACCGTTCACGGGGCGACGACGCAGTTTTCTCTGCCGTATGCGAAGGGGACAGTCCCATTTTCGCGGCGGAAACGGTCACTCATTGGGCAGATCGCCCTTTGCGCCGCGAAAATTGGGACAGTCCCCCTGTGAACGGTTACCGGCGGCGTTTCCGGTTCGCGCCACTACCGCCGCCCGCGCCACGCGCCCAGCGGGAGCACGTTCGCCCGCTCGGCCCAGGCGTCCCACTTGGCCGCCAGTTCGCGGACCTTGTCGGGATGCTCGGCGGCCAGGTCGTTGGTTTCGGTGCGATCGGCGTCCATGTCGTACAGTTCCCACGGCCGATTCTCCTTGGCCACCAGCTTCCACTTCCCCCGGCGCACGGCCCGGTTCTCCTGGTGTTCCCAGAAGAGCGGTTCGGTCCGGTCGATCGATTCGCCGCGGAAGAGCGGGCCGAGGCTGACGCCCTCCATGGGGTAAATGGGCCGGCCGTCGACCTCGTCAGGATAGACCGCGCCGGCCACGTCGAGGCAGGTGGGCATCAGGTCGATCAGGTGCCCCGGCTCGCGCACCAGCCCGCCGCGGCGCTCGGCCGCAATGCCGCGCGGCCAGTGGACGATGAGCGGCGTGGCGATGCCCCCTTCGTGAACCCGGTGCTTGTACTCGCGGAACGGCGTGTTCGACACGTTCGCCCAGCCGCGGCCGTAGCCGATGTACGTGTCGGCCGGGCCGGGCATCACGCCCCGGCCCTGCCGCATGGGGTAGCCGTCGCGGGTTTGCCTGGGGATCATATCGTACTGGAGGGCGTCGTCGGGCATGGGCGGCAACGGCGGTTCGGCCGCCCGCTCCGCCGGCCCGCGCTGCGCCCCGCGGCCCATCCGCTCGGCGCAGCCGCCGTTGTCGTGCAGGAAGACCACGAGCGTGTTGTCCAACGCGCCTTGCCGCCGCAGTTCCTCGACGATACGGCCGATGCCCTGGTCCATGTTGTCGATCATCGCGGCGTACACTTCCATGCAGCGGGTTTCCCAGGCCACGTTGTCGACCGTGTCCCACGTTTCGGCCTGCGGCGAAAGCCGCCACGCCGGGTCGATCAGCCCCAGTTCCTTCGCCCGCTCGAACCGGGCGCGCCGGATCGGCTCGTAGCCGCCGTCGTACTTGCCGCGGTACTTGGCGATGTCTTGCGGCAGGGCGTGCATGGGCCAGTGCGGGGCCGTGTGCGCCACGTACATGAAGAACGGCCGGTTGCCGAACTGCTCGCGGTGCTCGGCAATGAAGCGGACGGCATGGTCGTTGATCGCGTCGGTGTAGTAGAACGTTTCGGGCTGGTACTCGGGATCGTCGTAGGGCGAGATGAGCGCGTTGCCCCGCGTGAGCGAGTTGGGATCGTAGAAACTGCCCGCCCCGTGGATGGTGCCGTAGAATCGGTCGAACCCGCGCTGGAGCGGCCAGTTGTGCTTGTCGGCCTCGGATCGCGGCCGGGTGTGCTTGGTGACGTGCCACTTGCCCACCGCGTAGTTCACGTATCCGGCCGGGCGCAGGGCTTCGGCGATGGTCACACAGCGGTCGTTCAGGTCGCCGCGGTAGCCGTCGAAGCCGCGGTCGTTCATCATGTGGCCCACGCCGGCCTGGTGCGAGTACAGGCCCGTCAGCAGGCTCGCCCGGGTGGGGCAACAGCGCGACGTGTTGTAGAACTGAGTGAACCGGAGGCCCTCGGCGGCCAGCGCGTCGAGGTTCGGCGTGGCAATCTCGCCGCCGTAGCAGCCGAGGTCGGAGAAGCCCATGTCGTCCGACATGATGATAATGATGTTGGGCTGCGAATCCGTCTCCCCCCAAACTGGGATTGCCGCCGCGGCGGCGAACAAGATCGCCGCAATTCCCCGCCAGGTCGTTCGCGTCATGAGTCTGCTCCTCTTTGCATGAAGGGCCGGTTAGCCGCCACAACTGCCCGGTGCACACGCCCGGCAGGAGCTGTAAGCATACCAGGGGCCCCGCGGATGGCAAGGCCCCTGGTGGTGCACGCCGGTCGTTCGTGACAAAGATCGGTGAACGGCCCGACTTTCCGTAGTGCCACGCTGTGGCAGCGACCTGCCGCACAGCTTCAATCAACCGGAGATTCCGGGCAGCGGCACGCCGTAGAGCATCCAATGGTCGACCAGGAGGTTCTCCATGGCGATGCGCTGGTTGCCGCGCGGCGGCCTGGAAACCTGGTATCGGGCCAGTTGTTCAATCAGGTCGTTCAATGAACCCGATTCCAGGCCTGCCGACGAGACGGTGCCGTCCGGCGCGATGGTGAGGCTGGTATCGGCAGTGTTCGCCTCCGGGTCGTAATCGAAGTTACCGTGCTCCACCGAAAGGACGGTGAACGTGATGGTACTGCTGCCGGAGACGTTTCCGGAACTGAAACTGACCTTTCCGTTGGCGTCGGTAACGCCCGACACCGTCCCGGAAACGGCCCCGCTGAAGGAACCCGTGACCGTGGCGTTGGCCACCGGGCTGCCGGTTGCGTCGAGGATGGCGGCCGTAAAGACGGCTTCCCAATTGGCACTCCTGCCTTTGCGCAGGGCCACGGCATCGAGGGTCGATAGGTGCATGGTTCCCTCCACCTCGGTGCTATTGCTCACGGTCACCTCGGCGCTGTCGCTGCCGGTCAGGCCTTCCGTATCAGTGGCAATGGCCGAAACGATATAGCCGCCGTCGACGTAAGAGGTCGTATCCCACGAAACCGACCAGCCGTCGGTGCCGTCGCTGTCGATGCCGATGCTCTCGTCGTTGACGAAGAACTCGACTTGCGCCACCGGGTAGGTGCCCTCGGCTTCCGCGGTTACCAGCACGGTGCCGGAAACGGTTGCCGGCACGG
>PWXP01000260.1 GCA_003561895.1 Planctomycetaceae bacterium
GGCAGCGCCTCCTCCCGCGCAAGCTCCCCCTCGCCCGCGACGTCGACCTCGACGCCCTCAGTCGCGCGGAGTTCGTCGGCGGCGAGATCAAGAACATCATCCTCAACGCCGCCCGCCTCGCCCTCCAGCGCGACGACGCCGGCCTGGTAACCATGCACGACTTCGAGGCCTCGATTCGCATGGAGCACGAAGGCGGATGGAGTGGGGGGAATGGGCGAAACAGAAAGAGAATTGGGTTCGGCTGTTGTGGGGGTAGTTGACGTTCGAACTCAACTGAGGTAGGCTTAGCCTATAAGGCTATTCGCCTACTCCATTTGGTTGGCTGTACAAAAGAGGAGAAGTCTGATGAGTACAATAGGAAGAACAATGGGAATCCTGGCGATCGCCGGTGTTGCGGGCTTGTCCGGTCACGCACAAGCACAGCCGCATTGGTCCGGCGAGGGCGACGGGGAAAGTTGGCCCCAAAAGGAAGCAACAGTCAGTGCCACCCTCGATGAGAATCCTGGCGAACTTCGCGGTGCGGAAGAAGGGCCTCCCGGTTTGTTGCTGACCTGGCAGCAGGATCCCACAACGACGATGACCATCGACTGGCACACCGATCCCGCGCACGAGGGCGACACAACGGTTCGGTACAAGGAGTTCGATTCGGATGACTGGCAGTATATCGAAGCGGACTCCTTTGTTTACGCTCAGTCGAAACACTGGTCTGAAGAAGAGAACAAGGAAGTCGGGCAGCGGACGATCCACCGCGTTGAGTTGACCGGACTGGAACCACGCACAAAATATCGCTTCCAGGTGGGGGAGTTCGAGCGTAAGTACAAGTTCGAGACGGTGCAGGAAGACATCGAGGACGATCCGCTGATTTTTGGTGCCGGTGGCGATACGGATACCGGCTCCGTGTTCCGCAACCTCAATCGCGCGGCGGTGGAGTTCGGAGTTCAATTCATCGTTTTGGGCGGAGATTTCGCTTATGCCGACGGCCTCGCCGAACATGTGGATCGCTGGCACCAATGGTTTGAGGACGTCAGGGAGACGCTGATCACCGAAGAGGGAAAAGTGATCCCGGTGGTCCTTTCCATCGGAAATCACGAGATGGTGAACAACGATCCCTATATAAGGTACGATGATTACGAGCAGACGGATGAATGGAGGAGCGAGCATGCTCCGTATTTTTACAGCTTGTTCGCCTTCCCGGGACAACCCGGATACAACGTGCTCGACTTTAACGATTACCTGAGTCTCGTTTCCCTGGATTCGCGGCACAGCAACCCCATTGAAGGCGAGCAGTTGGCGTGGCTCAAGAGTACGCTTGAAGGCCGGGCGGATTCCTTCACGCATATTATACCCTTTTTTCACGTGCCGTTATACCCCTCGGTGAGGGATTTCGAGGGTACCTTGAATACCCGCCTCCGGGATAAATGGGCACCGGTCTTTGAAGAGCACGGCGTGCGCCTGGTACTTGAGCACCATGATCATGCCCATAAGCGAACCAAGCCGATACGGGCGGAACAGGTTCATCCTGAAGGGATCGTGTATCTTGGAGACGGCGCTTGGGGTCGCGGCCCGCGTTCGGTTAACAACGCCGATAAATGGTACATGGCGGAAGCCCAAACCCAGCTTCACGGTTGGCTCGTGACCCTGGATGGCGAGGATATTTACTACGAGGCTTTTGATGAGAATGGGAATGTCTTCGATGAGGGGGCCCAGGTGAGCGGCCCTCCAATGGATTCCACCGCGTGGCAGATCAAGCCGGAACACGAGCACATTCATGGACCGGAAGATCCCAACGTGAGGGCATGGCCGTTCATGTTGGAAGAGGCTTCGAAGATGGGTCCGCACACGCCGGATGAGGGCTATATATTGCTCTACGATCGGGGCACAAGACAATCGCGCCTTGCTCATTCGACGGATCTCGTCAATTGGGAGGATTTACCGCAAAGTCCAATTTTGGACGAGGTGATAGAGCCGTGGCAAGGCCACCGGGCTTGGTTCCGTCACATTTTGTACGACGCGGAAAACAATCGTTATTTGGCGGTTGCGAACGGGAGTAATCCCGAAGTCGGTATCCGCGCGGTCGGCCTTTTTGAGAGTGAGGACTTGGAATCATGGGCGCCTCTGACCGATGATGAAGGTGAATCCGTGAACCCGATTGCGACAGTGGATAGTTTCGAGGTAAGTAACGGCGGGCGCGTGTATGGTGTTTGGTTGGGGCGAGAGAACGAAACGTGGTACCTGCTCTGTCAGGTCGAACAGACCTCTCACGCCCACGATTACGTCGTAGGGGTTTTAACGTCGGAAGATTTGATCGAATGGGAAGAATCTTCTGCAAACCCTGTTTTTGAGCCGGAACTGGATTGGGAGGGTAACGCCACTCGGGCTCAGGGTGTAACCGAACACGAGGGGACCTATTGGATGATTTATGCAATCCAAGCGGGCTCTTACGGCTTCGCTCGTTCCGACGATGGGATCGAAGGCGACTGGCGGCGGCACGACGAACCGGTCCTGCTGAGAGAGGAGATGGGCGGTCGTCCACCATTGGATATGGGTAACCTGGAGGATTTTTTTGCGCCTACGGCGTTGCTTAAAACGCCGAAGGGTTGGACGATTATGGCGGCAGGTATTTCCGGTGGCGGTATTTCACGCGGGTGGCAGCAAGCCGAAATCACGCTGATCAACGCGTGGGATGATACCCGTTAGGACGGGCTCGTTGGTTCGACTTTTGGGTGTCAATTTTCGCGTTTTCCACATTCGACCCCCCATGTCTACGGTTGGCTGCTTTCCCACCGCGTCAGCGCGTTCACTGACAACTAGCAACCAGCAACTAACAACTAAGACATATACCTATGTACACTCGACCAAGACTACCAAATCCGGTGCCGGATTGCAAGGCGCAAAAACAGGCCAGGGGGATCGCGGGTGGATTTCCGACCTCTGACCTCTGACCTCCGACCTCCGACTTCCGACCTCCGACTTCCGACCTCCGACTTCCGACCTCTGACTTCCGACCTCTGACCTCCGACCTCTGACCTCCGACCTCCGACCTCCGACCTCCGACCTCCTCCGGTCCATTGGTCTTGACAAACCTCACCATTTTGCTACGGTGATGGAACGGGAGGGGGCCGAACGGACATCGCGGGGCGGGCACGCTGATGACGTTCTCAGTCGTGCCGCCGCACCATCCGCCGCGGCGCCCCGATCCGCGCTCCC
>PWXP01000492.1 GCA_003561895.1 Planctomycetaceae bacterium
AGCAATTCCTCTCTGGTGAGCACCTTCTTTTGCCGGAAGGCATCGAGCACGTCCTGGAGTTGAAAATGGGGTCTTCGCATGGCTCCGTCCTAAAGCGGTATCGTGACAACAATCCCTTCCTCAATTGTTGCTACTAGATCACCTAGCGGCCGTTCCGCCAAGTCCGCTTCACTCTGCTCGTACACAAAACCCGGCAAATTCGCCATAATCAAGGCTCCAAGGAGCTTACAGCACATCGGCCTTGTAGTGCAATGCCAACAATTCGGTGCATATTAAGTCCCTTTACCGCAAGGATTTACGGAAACTATCACCGGGATTCTGGTGTGATAGGGGCAAGCCCGGCGGGGAAGGAGGGCGGGGATGAGGGGGCGTGGGACGGTCAACGTCACTTTGGCCCGCCTTGGGCGAAGGTGGGGCCATCGGTTATAATCGGCGGCTTTGACGGGGGCCGGCGGGCAATGGTAACGATGACCATCGCTGCTTGCCTGTCACGGCACGTTCCCCCCGGTCGGTACTTTTGCACCTACAGCCACGGACCCCACCATGCCCCGCTACAATCCGGCCGTTATGGAGCCGAAATGGCAACGATATTGGGACCAGAACGCCACCTTCCGGTGCCCCCGGCTTCCCGAGGGCCGCAAGCTGTACGTGCTCGATATGTTCCCATACCCCAGTGGCGAGGGGCTTCATGTTGGCCATCCCGAGGGGTACACGGCCACCGACATCGTCGCCCGATACAACCGGATGCGGGGCGTGAGCGTCATGCACCCGATGGGCTGGGACGCCTTCGGGCTGCCGGCCGAGCAGCATGCGAAGAAGACGGGCACGCATCCGAGGGAAACGACCGAGAAGAACATCGCCACGTTCCGCCGGCAGTTGAAGATGCTGGGCTTCAGCTACGACTGGAGCCGCGAACTGGCCACCACCGACCCCGAATACTTCCGCTGGACGCAGTTCATCTTTCTCGTGCTGTTCGACACCTGGTTCGACCCTGAGCAGGAAAAGGGCCGTCCGATTGCCGAACTGCCCATCCCCGACGACGTGGCCGAGCAAGGCTCCGAGGCCGTCGCCCGGTACCGCGATGAGCACCGCCTGGCCTACCAGGTCGAGGCCCCGGTGAACTGGTGCCCGGCGCTGGGCACGGTGCTGGCCAACGAAGAGGTGGTCGGCGGGGTGAGCGAGCGGGGCGGCCACCCGGTGGTGCGCATCCCGCTGCGCCAGTGGATGCTCCGCATCACCGCCTACGCCGACCGACTGGAGCGCGACCTGGACGGCTTGCAGTGGCCCGAGGGCATCAAGCTCTTGCAGCGTAACTGGATTGGGCGCAGCACGGGCGCGGAGGTCGACTTTTTCATTGGCGGCTTTGCTGATGAGGACGGGTGGCACCCGGAAAAGGGGTCAGGAACCTTTTCCCGGAACGGCCCGGAGGGTGCTGCGCAGAAAAGGTTCCCGACCCCTTTTCCGTCGCGCGCCGAGTACGAAGGCTGGAAGACCGACCGCCGGCTGGCCGGCTTTCCCGCCCGGCCCGACGACGACGTGCTGCGCGTGTACACCACGCGGCCCGACACGCTGTTCGGAGCCACCTACATGGTCGTGGCGCCGGAGCATCCGTTCGTCGACCGGCTCACTCGGCCCGAGTTCGCCGACCAGGTGCGCGCCTACTGCGAGGAGGCCACCCGAAAAAGCGACCTCGACCGCACCGATCTGGCGAAGACCAAGACGGGCGTGTTCACCGGCTCGTATGCGGTCAACCCGGTCAACGACGAGCCGATTCCCATTTGGGTGGCCGACTACGTGCTCATCAGCTACGGCACGGGCGCCATCATGGCGGTGCCGGGCCACGACGAGCGGGACTTCGAGTTCGCCCGGACGTTCGATCTGCCCATCGTGGCCGTGGTCGATCCGGGCGAGGCGGAGGGCGTCGACCGCGGGGCCGTGCTGGCCGGCGAGGCGGCCTATACCGGCCCCGGCACGGCGGTGAACTCCGGCCCGTACGACGGGCTGCCCACCGACGCGTTCCAAGAGCGCATCACCGCCGACCTTTCGGCCCGCGGGCAGGGCCGGGCGGCGGTCAACTACAAGCTGCGCGACTGGCTGTTCAGCCGGCAGCATTTCTGGGGCGAGCCGTTCCCCATCCTGCACGAACTTGACGCGCAGGGCAAACCGACCGGTGCGGTCCGCGCGCTGGAGCCCGGGGACCTTCCGGTCGACCTGCCGGCCGAAATGCCGTTCGACGCCGCCCACGACCGGCCCGAACCGCCGCTGGAAGCCGCCCCCGACGACTGGCTGTACGTGACCCTCGACGGCAAGCGCTACCAGCGCGAAACGAACACCATGCCGCAATGGGCCGGCTCCTGCTGGTACTACCTGCGGTTCCTGGACCCGAAAAATGACCGGGATTTGGTCGATCCGGCGATCGATCGGGCATGGATGCCCGTCGACCTATACGTCGGCGGGGCGGAACACGCCGTGCTGCACCTGCTGTACGCCCGATTCTGGCACAAGGTGCTCTTCGACCGCGGCTACGCCAGCTCGCCCGAACCGTTCATCCGCCTGGTCAATCAGGGCATGATCCTGGGCGAGATGGAGTTCACGGCCTATCGCACCCCGGGCGGCGCGTGGCTCAGCGCGGCCGACGTGGCCGCCGGCGCCGAGGGCGGGCCGGTGGCCCGCGCCACCGGCGAGCCGGTGGAACCGGTCCGGCTGGCCGAAGACGAGGTCAAGAAGCAGGGCGACGCCTTCGTGCTCAAAGAGGATCCCAAGATCAAGGTCGAAAGCCGCGCGTTCAAAATGTCGAAAAGCCGCGGGAACGTGGTTAATCCCGACCAGGTCGTGGCCGAGTACGGGGCCGACGCCCTGCGACTGTACGAGATGTTCATGGGCCCGCTCGAATCGGTCAAGCCTTGGAGCATGGAGGGCGTGCGGGGCGTGCGGGGCTTCCTCGACCGGGTGTGGCGCATGATGATCGACGACCGGGCCGAGGAGGTCAAGCTCCACGAGGCGCTTTCCGACGCCGAGCCCGACGAACAGCAGAACCGCGTCCTGCACCGCACCATCAAGGCGGTCACCGAAGACGTCGAGCACCTGGCCTTCAACACGGCCATCGCGCGGATGATGGAGTTCGTGAACTTCTTCACCAAGCAGCCGCGCCGGCCCATTGCGGCCATGGAGCGGTTCGTGCTGTTGCTTTCGCCGTTTGCGCC
>PWXP01000251.1 GCA_003561895.1 Planctomycetaceae bacterium
GGCACGCGCCGATGGCTTGGAGCCCCTCGACGTAGCAGAGCGTGGGAATACGAATGCCAGCCCGCCGCGCGGCATCGAGTACGCTGGTGCCGCCGGGAACTTCCACGGAAATATTATTGATCGACAGGGTTTGCATCGCGCGGTTTTCGTTTTGGGACAGGCAAAAAATGTTGACACGGGGGCGGTCCCCTTCGGGCCATACTGACAAAAGCGTCTGTTGGCCGAAACACGGACCGGTTCCCGGCCGGCCCGTCAGCGGGTACGGTTTCAACTCACCTCGTAAACATCGGGGCGCTCGCGGCGGCCGTAGTCGCAGCGGAGGCAGCGTTTCGATTGGCGGATGGCCATGGCCTCCTGCCACGGCTGCTCCACCTCGTCGAAGTTGTACCGGCGGCGTTCGACCGGAATGAGCCGAAGCTTCTCGCGCGGAATGTCGACCGGTTCGGCCTCGGGGTCGAAGTACGTATCGACCGGCCGCGGGTCGCGCCAGAAGGCGTGGTCGTCGCCGGTCAAATACAAGTCGATGCCGCGCGCGCCGCGTTCGCCGGCTGCCACCGCCTCGACCACCGAGGAGGGGCCGCTCACCGCATCGCCGCCGGCAAAGATCCACTTCTCCGAGGTCTGGCCGGTGGCGGGGTCGGCGTCGATGAACACGTTGTTGCGCCGGGCCAGTTGCACGCCGTCGGCCAGGCTTTGCAGGTCGAGCGACTGGCCGACGGCCGCCAACACCTGGTCGGCCGGCAAGACAAACGCGTCGCCGCCGTGCTCCGGCCGCCGCCGCCCGGAGCGGTCGAAGGCGCCAAGCTGCATGGGCACGCAGCGGACGCCGGCCACGGCCTTGTTTTCCGTGACGATCTCGACCGGCGCGGTCAGCAGCCGCAATTCGATCCCTTCGGCCAGGGCCTCGTCGATTTCCTCGCGGTAGGCGGGCATCACCTCGCGGCTGCGGCGGTAGACGACCGTGACGCGGTCGGCGCCCAGCCGGAGCGCCGTGCGGGCGGCGTCGATGGCCGAATTGCCCCCGCCGATAACCACCACCTGCCGCCCGATCGGCACCGATCCGCGGAGGTTGTACACCCGGAGGAACGACAGGGCGTCGGTCATGCCGGCGGCGCCGTCGCCGGTAATGCCCAGGCCGACGCCGTCGGGGGCGCCGACGCCCAGGAAGACGGCCTCGCAGCCCTCGGCCCGGAGCGAACGGAGGGTGAAATCGGAGCCCAACCGCATGCCGGTAAGGATTTCCACGCCAAGCTGCTCGATCATGCGGACCTCGCGCGCGACGATTTCGCGCGGCAGCCGGTAGGCCGGAATGGCTTGCACCAGCATCCCGCCGGGACGCGGCTCGGCTTCGTACACCTTGGGCCGGTAGCCCAGCCGGGCGAGGAAATACGCGCACGACAGGCCGGCCGGACCCGCGCCCACGATGGCGACCGACCGCTTCGCGTTCGTTTCGTTCTCCCGCACCGGGGGCAATTGGAACGTCACCTCCTGGTCGGCCATGAACCGCTTGATGCCGCGGATGGAGACCGGGGCGTCGATCAAATCGCGGCGGCACTTGTCCTCGCAGGTGTGGAAACAGACGCGCGAGCACACGGCCGCAAAGGGGTTCCGCTCCCGGTGCAGGCGCAGGGCCTCGGCGTAACGCCGTTCGGCCACGAGCGACACATAGCCGGGAATATCGACGTTGGCCGGGCAGGCGCTCGAACAGGGCGCGCTGACCAGCGCAGGGCACACGCCGGCCCGGCACCGGCGATCGCGAATGTGCTCGATGTACTCGTTGCCGAAGTGCCGGATGGTCGAGAGCACGGGGTTGGCGGCGGTTTGCCCCAGCCCGCAAAGCGAGGTGTCCTTGATGATCTCGCCCAGTTCGATGAGCCGCTCGACGTCGGCCTCCTCGCCGCGGCCGTCGCAAATGCGCTCGAGGATTTCGAGCATGCGTTTGGCGCCCACGCGGCAGGGAACGCACTTGCCGCACGATTCCTCCTGGACGAACTCGATGAAGTAGCGGGCGACGTCGACCATGCACGTGTCTTCGTTCATGACGATCAGGCCGCCGGAGCCCATGATGGCGCCCAACTCGGAAAGCGACTCGTAATCGAGCGGCACGTTCAGGTGCTGCGGCGGGATGCAGCCGCCGGAGGGGCCGCCGATCTGCGCGGCCTTGAACTGCTTTTCGTCGGGCATGCCGCCCCCGACGTCGTAAATCAGGTCGCCCAGCGACATGCCGATGGGCACCTCGACGAGCCCCGAGTTCTTGATCGCCCCGGCCAGCGCGAACACCTTCGTACCCCGGCTGCCGTCGGTGCCGCGCGCGGCGTACCACCGGCCGCCCTGCAGCACGATGGGCGCGACGTTGGCGTAGGTTTCCACGTTGTTCAGGAGCGTCGGCCTGCCCCACAAGCCGCATTGAGCGGGAAACGGCGGGCGGGGGCGGGGCTCGCCGCGGTGGCCTTCAATCGAACGGAGCAGGGCCGTCTCCTCGCCGCACACAAACGCGCCGGAACCCATCCGGATTTCCAACTCGAAATCGAAACCGGAGCCCAGGATGTCCGTGCCCAGCAGGCCCCGCTCCCGCGCCTCGGCCAAAGCGTGCGCGAGCCGCTCGACGGCCAGCGGGTACTCGGCCCGGACGTACACGTATCCCCGCGACGCCCCCACCGTGCGCCCGGCGATGACCATGCCTTCGATCAGGCTGTGCGGATCGCCTTCGAGCACGCTGCGGTCCATGAACGCGCCGGGGTCGCCCTCGTCGGCGTTGCACACGACGTACTTCGTATCGCCGGCCGCATCGCGGGTAAACTTCCATTTTTGCCAGGTGGGGAAGCCCGCCCCGCCGCGGCCCCGAAGCCCCGACGCCTTCAGTTCCCCCAGCACCTGCTCCGAGGTGTCGCCGGACAGCACTTTGGCCAGTCCCTGATAGCCATCGCGGGCGATGTAGTCGTCGGTGCTGCGCGGGTCGAGTTGCCCGCAGTTGCGCAGCACGATCTTGGTCTGCCGCTTGAAGAAATCCATGTCGGCCGCATGGGGGATGTTCCGGCCGTCGGGGCGGCGATGGGTGAGCCGGTCGACCGTGCGCCCCTTCGTCAGGTGCTCCATGACCAGGTCGGCCGCATCTTCCGGTTGAACGTGTTCGTAGAACACGTCGTCGATCACCAGCACCGGCCCGCCGGAACACGGACCCGCGCAGCCGGTTTCGAGGA
>PWXP01000187.1 GCA_003561895.1 Planctomycetaceae bacterium
CGACGTGGTGATGGGGTGCGGCGCCGACCTGATGAGCGACGTGCTGGCCTTCGCCGAGCGGGGCGCCCTGTTGCTGACCGGTTTGACCAATATGCAAGTGGTCCGCACCAGCATGATGGCCGAGATCGCGGCCGTGTGCTTCGTGCGGGGAAAGAGGCCGCCGAAGGAGACCGTCGAGATCGCCGCGGAAGCGGACCTGCCCCTGCTGAGCACCCGGCTGCCGATGTTCGAAGCCTGCGGCCGATTGTACCGCGAAGGGCTCAAGGGGTGCTCGGAGGTCGGCGGGTGAACACGTGCCGGCGGAAGGCGACTGTTCCCTGTGAACGGCTGAACACGAGAGACGCAATCGGTGAAGGTGGAAAAAGACGTCACCAAGACCCGGGAGATGGTCTATGAAACGAAGGTTCGCGAGGTCATGACCGGGCAGGTCATCACCGTGGGTCCTCGCGAACCGATGAGCACGCTGCGGGAGATACTTCGCCGCAATCGGGTTTCCGGGCTTCCCGTGGTCGAAGATGAGCGGCTGGTGGGGATCATCAGTCTGGAGGATTTCATCAAGTGGCTGGCCGATCGTGAGGAGGACTGCCCCATCGAGGAAAAAATGACGCGGCAACTGGTCACCGTCCATCGGGACGACCCGGTCGTATCGGCCGTCGACAAGTTCGACAAGACCGGCCTGGGAAGGTTGCCGGTGATCAGCCGCGAGGATGGGCGGCTGGTGGGCATCCTCACCAAGGGCGACGTGGTGGAAGGGCTGCTCAGGAAATTGGAGGTCGATTACCGTGCGGAGGAGTTGCGGCGCCACCGGGCGAGTTACATCTTCGAGGACATCGAGGCCGACGGCACCACGCTGGCCTTCCAGTACCAGGTGCGGGGACACGATTTCGAACGCGCCGGCGAGAGTTCCACGCGGCTGAAACGCACGCTCCGGCGCCTCGGCGTCCACCCCAACGTCGCCCGGCGCGTCGCCATCGCCAGCTACGAGGCGGAAATGAACCAAGTGGTGTTCACCGAAGGAGGGACGATCCGGGCGCGCGTGGAACCGAACCGCGTGTTCCTGGAGGCCGAGGACGACGGGCCGGGAATCGCCGACGTCGAGCAGGCCCTCCAGCCAGGCTACTCCACCGCCCCCGATTGGGTCCGGGAACTCGGCTTCGGAGCCGGCATGGGATTGACCAACATCCAGCAGTGCAGCGACCAATTTCAGATCGAATCGGAACCGGGCAAGGGAACGCGCCTTGCCGTTTCGTTTTTCACCAACGAGTAGAGAAACATGACCCTGGCCGAACTGGCGGAAAAACTCGACCTGGAGCCGGCGGCGGCCCGCGGCCGTCTCGACAACGAGGTTACCGGCGGCTACGCCAGCGACCTGCTGAGCGACGTGATCGGCAACGCGGAAGCGGGCAACCTTTGGGTCACGCTTCAGATACACCAGAACATCGTGGCCGTGGCGGCGATGAAGGACCTTGCCGGAATCGCACTGGTCAACGGGAGGCGGCCGGACGAAGACACAATCGAGAAGGCAGAGGCCGAAGGCATTCCGGTTCTCGTGAGCCGGCTGCCCGCCTTCGAACTCGTAGGCCAACTGTACCGATTGGGCGTCCGCGCCGTGGGCGTTGACGACGTGGAATGAAGGAGTTCCAAGCAGACCTGCACGTACACACCTGCCTTTCGCCCTGTGCCGACGACGCTATGGTGCCCACGGCGATCGTACGCCGGGCAAGGGCCGTGGACCTGAACATGATTGCGATATGTGACCACAATTCCGCCGAGAACGTCGCCGCCGTGGCCGAGGCCGGCCGCCGCGAGTCGCTCGCCGTCATCCCGGGAGTCGAAGTGACCTCCCGGGAGGAGGTCCATGTCCTCGGCCTGTTCGATTCCGAACAGGGCGCACTAGCAATGCAGGATGTCGTGTACGCGAACCTGCCGGGCGAAAACGACGAGGAAGCGTTCGGGCCGCAAAGGGTCGTCGACGCGCAGGACCGTGTTACCGGCGCCAACCGGCGGCTGCTCATCGGGGCCACCAACCTGGGCCTCGAGCAGGCGGTCGACGCCATCCACGGTTGCGGCGGCCTGGCGGTGGCCGCGCACGTCGACCGGCAGAGTTTCGGGCTGATCGGGCACCTGGGCTTCGTGCCGCCGGGGCTGAAGCTCGACGCCCTGGAGGTCTCCCCCCGGGCGGCCGCCGCCGCGCGTCACGACCTGCCCCTGGTGACCGGGTCCGATGCCCACGGCCTCGAGCGGATCGGCGAGGCCCGCACGTCGTTTTGGATCGAGCACCCCGGCGCAGGGGAGCTTGGCAAGGCATTGCGCAACGAAGATGGCCGGAGAGCACTGATTGCCATGGAAGACCTTTCCCTGCACATCCTCGACGTCGCTGAGAATGCCCTGGCCGCCGAGGCCACGCGCATCACCATCGCCATTGCCGAAGACACCGTGAAGGACCGCTTGACCCTCGAAATCGCCGACAACGGCCGGGGCATGGACGCCGAGACCCGCCGCAGGGCGCTCGACCCGTTCTTCACCACCCGAACCACCCGCCGCGTGGGCCTGGGCCTGCCCCTGCTTGCCCAGGCCGCCCGGGAATGCGACGGCACGCTGGAACTCGACTCGGCGCCGGGCCGGGGCACCACGGTGCGCGCCGTGTTCCAACGGAGCCACCCGGATCTGAAACCCTTCGGTGATATCGTCGCCACGATCGAGGCCCTGATCCGCGGCCGGCCGCAGCTCGATCTTCAATTCCAATACGAACGCGATTCAGAATGCGTCGCCCAGTTCAACAGCGGAGCCCAGGGGACTGTCCCAATTTTCGCGGCACGCCGACCAGGCCGCCCACCCGACCGGCCGCATGGCCGCGAAAATGGGACTGTCCCCTTCGCGGACACTGAGGAAGAGGAGTCAGCCCATGATTAACCTGACAATCGACGGCAAGAAGGTTCAGGTCGACGAAGGGGCCAGCGTGCTCCGGGCGGCCGAGAAGCTCGGCATCGAGATTCCGACCCTTTGCCACCACAAGGCGCTGACGCCCTACGGGGCCTGCCGCCTGTGCCTGGTGGAACTGGAGTTCTCGTGGGGGTCGCAAATCCAGGCCTCCTGCGTCTACCCGGCCGGCGAGGGGCTGGTGGTCCGCACCGATACCGACCGCGTGCTGCGCACCCGAAAGATCATGATGGAACTGCTCTTGGCCCGGTGCCCGC
>PWXP01000183.1 GCA_003561895.1 Planctomycetaceae bacterium
TAGAACCGCCCCGGAATCCACCCGTCGCGGCAGTCGGCGGCCCAGGGCGAATCGCCCCAAACGGGAAAGCTCACTTCCTTGCGTCGGTCGCGGAAGGTCACTCGGAAGTACGGCTTGCCGTGCTTGGTGGTCAATTCCTCTTTCGCCGAGAGCAGCGCGAACACGTCGCCCTCCTGGTCCGGCTGCATTTCCGAAAGTGCGACAATGGGATTCGACTTCATAGCGCGGGTCGGTGGCGCGGACTGTTTGGTCCGCTCCATAGCAAGGGAACGGTTGTGCAACGCATGCACGGCGCCCCACCGGGGCTCCGCAACTACCGGTTGCCGGCGGCGCCTTCGGCGATGCCCTTGAGCAGGGCCGCGCCGATCGCCCGCCCGACGCCGGGACTCTCGTCCTCGGCGGCCGCCGAGTCATCCACGTCGGGGTCGGCCGGCTCGTCCAGCGGCGGTCCGAGCGGGGCGTCGGCAGCGCCCTGGTCCGGGCCGGGGGCCGGCTCTTCGGGCGCCGGAAGCCCTTCGTCCGGCTCGCCCACGACCGGGGCCGCGGCTGGCGGCTCGGTCGGCGCGTCAGGCAAGTGGACCTCGGGCGCGTCCGGCGACGGCGCAGGGGCCGCGGGCGGCGCCTCTTGCGAGCCGCAACCGGCCAGCATCAAAGCCAGGCACGCCAGCATGGTAATCGAGGCGTACGTCTTCATCGTGTCTCTCCCTTGTTGACGTAAACTTTTCAAAGGCCGTAGTCGGGCCGGCGCATGAGGCAGGACCAGCCCCGGTAGCCCCCCCGCCGAAGGGGGCTCTGCAAGCGGCATTCACGCAAGTGCACGAAATCGAACAGACGGCCCAATTCGTCGCGAATGTCGTCCTTGGCGACCTGTGGTGGGCCCCCTTTCGCGCGTCCGCTCGCCGCGCCTACCAGCGCCAGGTACAACGAGCCCGGCTGGGTCACCCGCCACAGCAAGTCCAAATACCTGTCCAGATCGTAATCGCGCACGCTGTGGTAGAAGCCGGCGTCGTAGATTAACTCAAAGGGTCCCTCTTCCTGGGCGAACTCGAACACGTCATCCAGTACAAAGCGAACGACCGCTCCGGCACGCTCCGCCCGAATGTGAGCACGTTCCAACGCCAGGGGAGAGCAATCAACGGCGGTGACTTCAAACCGTTGACGCCCCAGGTACACCGCGTCGGTCCCGCTTCCGCACCCTAGCTCCAGGGTAGTGCAGGGCTCGATCAACCGCTCCTCCCCAATGATTCGCACCAATTCGTCAGCGGGCTCGCTCGTTTCCCAGTACGGGGTGCCTATCCGGTACATCGCGTCCCAATCGGGTGCCTTGGCCGGACGACTTTCCGGTACAACAGACATAAATTTCCTTTCGCGAACGTGGAACGCTTCATTTTCACCCATCTGCCGATGCTTGGCAAGGGGCAGGAAACACAATCCGGACGGGCTCTTCCGTTTCCAGGTGCAGATTTGGCGCCAAAGCGTAGGGATGGGTGGTTCCGGCTGCCTCAGCAGCCGGGTTCACCCACTTGCTCCACGCCGTTCCGCACTTAGATAACGGAAGCGCCGGAATATACTATAATTTGGTTGTACGGCGGGCTGTGCCCGCCATGCCCACAATGGGCTACCGCTTACTGCCTGGAGACGCACCTTCCAGAGCATGACTATCCAGCTTTTTCGACTTATTTACCCCAATTTGCCGTTGCCGGAGCCCTATTCCCAGGCAGCAGGCCACCCGGCGGTTGGTATTTGAGCGACCCGAAACGGTGGTCGCGGAAGAAATTCCCCGCTCGAGGCCGGTGGTGTTCGCCTGAATCGGGGCGTACCACCCAAAAACCTTGCACGTAACCGTTCACAGGTCGGAAATTAGCCGCAGGGCGCTAGCCCCGGTTTGCCTGGCTTGAAACGACAACCGGACGCTAGCGCGTTGCGGCTAATTTCCTGCCGCGGCCGAGCACCGGGACGATTTCCGACCCGTGAACGCTTACCTTATTTCTGAGCGCGCCAGCATGGCACAACTACCCAGGTCAGCTCGGTGGAAAGCGCGATGGCGGCCCGCACTTGGGTTCCGAATCGCGCTGGCCGGCACAGCCCTTCTGGTGCTAGTGGTGGCGCTGCTCGTGGTAGAGGTCGGAAATGGCAGCCGGAGGTCCTGGGAGAACTGGTTGATGAATTTCCAGTTCTCCGGCTCGGGTTCACCGACTGGTGGACGGGCTAGAACGCGACGTAAGAACCGGTTTGTCGATCCTAAGCCGCTTCCAGCCTACCTGGGCGAGGGGAGGGCCGAACTGGGCGACTACAGCGTCCGCGTGTTCGATCCGCTGACCCAAAGCACACTGCGTACCGACTTCCGGTTGGAGGGCACAACGAGCTTGGAGGACGAGGCGTCTTTCGAGCGGTTCATGGGCCGCAACCACCGCTTCTTCCGCGAGCAGGTGGCCGTGGTCCTCCGAACGCACCATAGGCATGAATTGGCCCAACCCGACCTGAAATTGCTCGGACGCAAGATCGTCGCCCGTGTGAACCGCTCGCTCGGCGAACCGGTGTTGAAATCGGCGGAAATTAAGGGTTTTTCCGTGTACGAATCGGTGGACCGCTCGGGATTCGTCCGGCGGGAGCCCGGCGCGGAGCTAGGAGTGCCGTAGACCGTTGTGGGTAAACAGGCTATAATGGACATTTGATGCCTAACCCCCTTTGCTTGGGCGAGCGTTGGCGTTTGTGCAGCTTGCCTTGACTTCCGAGCCTACCTGTGAGCGCCTCGTTTCCCTGTTTTACCGACTACGCCACACGCTTTCGAGCGTCCGTCGACGCCGCACTTTCGGCCCGGTGCCCCCATGCCGAGGGGTCGCCGGCACGGCTGACGGCCGCCATGCGTTACGCCCTGTTGGCGCCGGGGAAGCGGTTGCGCCCGATGCTCGCCCTGCTGGCAACCGAGGCCTGCGGGGTGGAGCCGGAACGGGCCATGCCCGCCGCGTGTGCCGTCGAGATGGTGCATGCGTACTCGCTGGTCCACGACGACCTGCCGGCGATGGACGACGACGACTTGCGCCGTGGCCGGCCGACCTGTCACAAGGAGTTCGACGAAGCGACGGCCATCCTGGCCGGCGACGCCCTGTTGACCCTGGCCTTCGAGGTGCTCGCCACCGAAGTCCGGCCACCGGAAACCGCCGCCGCTTGTTGCGCCGCCCTGGCGCAGGCGGCGGGGCGCTGCCGGTTGGTGGGCGGGCAGGCCGACGACATGCACCCCCCCCAGGCCGATCGGCTCGACCCCGAGGTCGGGCTCGAGGCGCTCGAAGCCATTCACACCCGGAAGACCGGAGCGCTGATTCGGGCCTCGCTCCAGCTTGGCGGCCTGTGTGCGGGCGCCTCGGCAAGACAGCTCGCGGCCCTGGACCGGTACGGCCGCTGTGTGGGATTGGCGTTCCAAATCGCCGACGACCTGCTCGACGTAATGAGCAACACGTACGCCCTCGGCAAGAAGGTCGGCAAGGACGCCGCGCAGGGAAAGCTTACCTTTCCCGGGCTGCTGGGCATGGAACCGAGCCGCCGGCGCGCCGAGCACCTGATCGACGACGCGTGCGAGGCGCTGGCTCCCTTCGGGCCCCCCGCCGATGGCCTGGCCTCGCTGGCCCGGTTTGTCTTGGAAAGGAATCGCTAATGGACAAGCTGCTTTCACAAATCAACGCACCGCACGACCTGAAACACCTGCGCCCGAAGGACCTGGAAGCGCTGGCCGAAGAAATGCGCGAGGCGCTCTGCCGGCTGGCGGCCACGCGCACGGCCCATTTCGCGTCGAACTTGGGCGTGGTCGAACTGACGCTGGCCTTGCACACCACGTTCGACTTCTCCCGCGACCGGCTCATCTGGGACACCGGCCACCAAGTGTACGCGCACAAGCTGATTACGGGCCGCTACGACGAGTTCATCACGATGCGGGCGAAGGGTGGGCTGATGGGCTACCCCAACCCGGCCGAAAGCCCGTACGACTTGCTCATGACCGGCCACGCCGGGTGCAGCGTGTCGACCGCCCTGGGCCTGAAGTGCGGCGACGAGTTGGCCCGGCCCGACGAAAAGCGCCACGTCGTGGCCGTGGTGGGCGATGGCGCCTTTCCCTGCGGGGTGGTGTTCGAGGCGATGAACCACGCCGGCGGACTGAAGAAGAACCTCACTGTCGTGCTCAACGACAACCAGATGTCGATCTGCCAGGGCGTGGGCAGCCTGGCCGACACGCTCGACCGGCTGCGCATGGCGCCCTTTTACACCGGCTTGAAGGCCGAAGTGCAGCGGCTCCTCGGCCACGTGCCGCTGTTCGGCGATCCGGTCGAGCGGTTCATGACCCAACTGAAGGACGCCGTGAAGGCCGGCCTGCTGGGCGGCATGTTCTTCGAAGACCTGGGATTCCGATACATCGGGCCGGTCGACGGCCATAACATCGCGCAGCTCCAGAAGTACCTGGCCATGACGAAGAAGTTCGACGGCCCGGTGCTGCTGCACGTGCTGACGGAAAAGGGGCACGGTTTCGAGCCCGCCGCGAAGGACCCCACCCGATACCACGCCCCGGCCCCGTTCTCGCAGTCCAATGGGAAAGCCGTTCCCGCGAAGCCCGGCGGGCCGCCACCCTATACGCAAGTCGCCCGCGACGCCATCGGCGACGCCATGCGGCGCGACAGCCGCGTGGTGGTCATTACGGCCGCCATGTGCCAGGGCACCATGCTCGAACCGGTGCGCGACGCGTTCCCCGACCGCTTCTTCGACGTGGGCATTTGCGAGTCGCACGCGGTGAGCTTCGCCGCCGGCCTGGCGACGACGGACCTGCGGCCCATCGTTGATATTTACAGCACCTTCCTCCAGCGCAGTTACGACCAGGTATTCCAGGAGGTCTCGCTCCAGAACTTGCCCGTGCTGTTGATGCTGGATCGGGCCGGCCTGGTCGGCCCCGACGGGCCGACGCACCACGGGGTGTTCGACCTGTGCTACCTCCGCCCCTTCCCAAACCTCGTGGTGATGGCGCCGGGCGACGCATGGGACCTGCGCGCCATGGTCGAGTGGGCTCTCGGCCGCGACGGGCCCGCGGCCATCCGTTACGCCAAGACCGCCGCCCGGCGGATCGAACGCGAGGCCGCCCCGATCGCGTTGGGCCGGGCCGAACGGCTGCGGAGCGGCCACGACGGTACGATCCTCGCCTGCGGCTCCGTCCTGCCCGACTGCCTGGCAGCCGCCGAGCGCCTGGCCGACGACGGGATCGACCTGGAGGTGATCAACGCCCGGTTCGTCAAGCCGCTCGATACGGCGACCCTCCTCGGCGCCCTGGAGCGGGCGCCGTTCGTGTTGACGGTCGAGGAGGGGCAGCTTATGGGCGGGTTTGGCAGCGCCGTGCTCGAGGCCGCGGCCGACGCCGGTGTGGAGACTGCCCGGCTCCGACGGCTCGGCATCCCCGACCGGTACATCGAGCACGCCACCCGCAAAGAACTGCTGGCCGACCTCGGGCTCGACGCCGGCGGCATCGCCGCCGCGTGCCGGGAGTTGGCGGCCGTTCCCGCACACGGGGGAGTGTCCTGAGTTGCGCACCGGAATCGTCGTGAGTTCCAACCCGAACGGCGGTAAGCGACGTACCACCCCGCAGGATGGACATTCGTGTCCGTCGTGCCCTGACGGACGAGAATGTCCCTCCTACAATTAACTTGCCCCAAGAAGGGTTGCGCATGGAATTGAGCATGAACCCTGCATCGACCCCGATCCAGCCCGTTCCGCCGCTTCGGGCCATCCTTTTGGGCGCCGGCCAGCGACCGAACGTGTTGCCGGAAGCGGAGCGGCTGCGGCCGCTCATCGAGCGGCACGCCCGCATTGTGGCCGAAGACTTCTCCGGCACGTCCGACATGTCGGCCGAAGAGGCCGACTTGGCCATTGTGTTGGGCGGCGACGGCGCGATCCTTCGGGCGGCCCATCAGATGGGCGAACAGCAGTTACCCGTGGTGGCCGTGAATCTGGGCAAACTGGGGTTTCTGGCGGACATTGGCCCCGCCGAACTGCCGGAAATCCTCCGCGATTTCGCCGCCGGCAAGCTCGGCGTCATCCAGCACTTGATGTTCCAGTGCCTTGTCGTCCGCCACGGCGAACCCGAGCCGGCGTGCCGCCAACTCGGGCTGAACGAGGGGGTGGTCTGGAGCGGTCCGCCCTTCGCCATGATGGACCTCGATCTTTATGTTGACTCAGAATGGGTGACCACGTATAGTTGCGATGGTTTGATCCTCAGCACGCCGGTCGGGTCGACCGCGCACAGCCTCTCGGCCGGCGGGCCGATCCTGCGAAAGGAGTTGCAGGCCTTTGTCGTCTCGCCCATCAGTCCCCACACCCTCACGAACCGGCCCGTGGTCGATTCCGCCGACCGCGTGTACGAACTCGCCGTGGCGAGGCCGAACGTGGGCACCTCGGTGGTCGTGGATGGTCACGTGTTGTGTACCCTTCGGCCGGGCGACCGCGTGCGCGTGCAGCAGGCCCGGCCCAGGTTCCAGTTGGTGGCCGCGCCGGGGCATAGTTATTACAACACGTTGCGGGAGAAGTTGGGCTGGGGCGGACGGCTCCAGATAAATCGACAATAGATCCCGCGTTACTCGAAAGGATGCGAGTGCCATGAAAATCACGTTTCTGTTCGTAGGGGTCCTGGTAACTGCCTTTGCCTGTTTTCCGATGAGCGGCCGGGCTCGGGCCGAATCGGAAGACGCAGCCGAGAAGTATACCCTCCGGTACCGTTTCGAGCCCGGCGAGACGATCCGCTGGAAGGTCAGCCACCGGAACCGGGTGCGCACGACCGTCGCCGGCGTGACCCAGAGGGCCGAGTCGACGAGCGAATCGGTCAAAGTGTGGCAGGTGCGCGAGGTGAAGCCCGACCGGTCGGCCACGTTCGTCTACTCGGTTGAAGAGGTTCGGATGCGGCAGATTCTCAGCGGCCGTGATGAGGTCCTCTTCGACAGCGAATCGGACGACGAGCCGCCCCACGGTTTCGAGCAAGTGGCCGAGGCGGTGGGCCGGCCCCTCTCGACGGTGACTCTCAGTAACTGTGGCGAGGTGCTCCAGCGCGAACGCCAGCGCGAGCTGCAAACCACGCCGATCGAAAACGAGGGCGACATCACCATCCCCTTGCCCGACGAGCCCGTCGCCATTGGCGAGCGGTGGTCGCGCCCCCACGAGGTGCAGGTGCGCAGCGAGGCGGGCGGGGTGCAGACGATCCGCACACGCCAGACGTTTACCCTTCAGAGCGTGCGGTATGGCGTGGCGGTCATTCGGGTACGCACTGCGGTGCTCACCCCGGTGCGCGACCCGGCCATCGAGGCCCAGCTTACGCAGAGCGCCGCCTCGGGTGAGGTGCGGTTCGACATCGACGCCGGCCGTGTCCTGAGCCAGCAGATGGATACCGACAAGCGAGTGGTCGGGTTCCGCGGCGAAGCCAGCAGCCTGCACTACCTGACCCGATTCACCGAGGAACTGATCCCCGGCGAGGTCCGCACGGCCCGCGCCCCATAAACCCCCGCCCGCCTCTGTTCATAGGTCGCCTTCGAGTGCCCCTGCGAGGCGATCGTTCCGCGCCCGGCCAGCGCCCGGATCATCTCGCCATTCTCCGCCAACTCCGGCGCAATGGTCATCATGCTCAGCCGGTCGCCCAGCAGGGCGTCGATGTCGTCAAGAACTACCGCGGATGGTGGGGCGCGGCAGTCGGGCTGGATCATGCCGCGTTTTTCGGGCGCGATGGACGGCTCAATGCAATGGGCCGGACCGACGCGGCCCGGCGGGCCGTCTGTTTGGCGCAGCATTCGGAACCCGACACCCCGCGGCAAGTGCGGGTTGGCTTTTTCGCCTTGTACCGGTTCTTCGGGTCGTATCCGACAGGGGGCTCGGGCAAACGGGCATGATCCACCGGACGGCTCGGGAGCATCGCGGTTCGGGCTGCCGATATGTACGGAGGGCGCTACCGTTTGGGCAAGCGGCTACAACGAACGTATCACCACGTAGGATGGCCATTCCTGTCCGTCCTCGACTCGACGGACAGGAATGGCCATCCTACCGCTCGATTCCGACCTCCCGCGCGCCTGACAGAGGCACAACGATGTTCAGGACCATGCTTTACTCCGGAATCGGCCTGGGGGCGGCCCTGGGGGTGCCGTACCTGTTCTTCACCGCTTCGGATCACGTGAGCACCGTCCGGCAGTCGGTCGCCGGATTCGGATCGGCCGGCGCCCCGCCCGGCGATGCGGCCGAAGCCCCCTTCGCAACACAGGGGGGAAGCGCGGAGCCGCCGCCTCCGCTGGCGGGCCGGCCGGTGAGCGACTTCAGCGAGGTGTTCCGCTTCGACATCTCCACCCGCTGGATCGCCGACCGCTGGCCGCACGTTTCGACCGGCCTGGCCCAATTGCAACTGAACGGGTACCGCGTGCCGCTGGTGACCGGAACCGACGAAACCGACCTGGCCGGGGCACTGACGTATTACTTCAGCCCTCAGCAGCGCGTGGAGCGGCTGGTGTTCCACGGCACGACGGGCGATCCGAGCGAGTTGGTGGCCTTCCTCGGCCGGCACTACCGCTTCGTCCACCGGCCGGTGAACGATCCCAGCGTGTTCATCTACGAGGCGGTCGACCGGAACGGCAACTTCGCCGGCTCAGCCGAGATACGCTCCGCGTCGACCCTCCGCGCCGACGAACCGTTTCGCCGCTACCAGGTGAAGTTGCAACTGGAACGGCCGACGTAGAAGCCGACGGTACTTTAAGGGCCGGCCAGCCGCGTGCTCCGCGGCTGCGGCCCGTGGGAGAAACCCGACGGCAGCCAGGAAAAAAATGTGCAGAACCACGAGAGGGGGCGGTGGAAATGTTGGCATCGCTTCTCGCACATTGGCTGCCACTCCCGTCCATGCTCGTGTGCGGTGCGTTTCGCCACTTGCAGACAACCGAGCATAGCGTACTCCGAAAAGCCGGCGCTGGCATTACCCCAGGCGATTCACGTGGGAGGGGCTTCCAGTCTGTCCTTTCCGCCCCCAAGCGGGAAGCCTGTCCCACGGCCTGTGCCGCCCGGCTCGCGGCGCCTACCTGATCATCGCGTCCAACTCCTCCAACAGCCGGGGCAGAATCTCCTCGTACGAAAACGCCCCGAGCGGCTCGCCCCCGCGTTTGAGGTTTACGGCCGTGGGGCCGCACCAGAGGCCGAGGTCGGCCACGTCGGTCTCGCCCGGGCCGTTCACGCGGCAGCCCATCACGGCGATGGTGATCGGATGCTCGGCGGCCCACCGCGTCGCCTCGCGCACCCGCTCGGCCAGTTCCACGAACGCCGCATTCTGCACCCGCGAGCAACTCGGGCAGGCGATGATGTTCAATCGCCCCCGGCTGAACGTGGCGATGTCCTCGGCGTTCAACAGCCGGCCGGCGGCAATGTCGGCCAGGATCGCCCGCCCGGCGGTGATCTCATCCGCCTTGCCTTCGGCGGGCACGGTGAGCGAAACGCGAATCGTATCGCCAATGCCGTGCGGAATGAGCTGCTCGAAGGCGATGCGCGTCTTGAGAATGCCCTCGGGCGGCATTCCGGCTTCGGTCACGCCCAGGTGCAAAGGCACGTCGGGACGCGCGGCCGCGAACCGCCGGTTCGCCTCGACCACCTTCGCCGGGTCGGAGTCTTTCAGCGACACGCAATACCGCGTGAACCCAAGCCGGTCCAACTCGGCACAGTGCTCCAGGGCGCTTTCGACCATCGGCCGCACGTTGTCGCCGGGCGCCAGGTCGCCGCGCTTGGTCGGGTCGACCGAGCCGCAATTCACGCCCACGCGAATCGCGCAGTCGTGCTCGCCCGCCACCCCGGCCAGGAACCGCACCTTATCCTGCCAGGTGCGCTTCGACCGGGGGCTGCTCAGGTAGCCCGGGTTGTAGCGGAGCTTGTCGACCCACGGAGCCACGTCGGACGCCAGGCGGTAGTTCTCCTGCAAGTCGACCGACAGGTTGGCACCGGTTTCGGCGCGGATTTGCCGCAGGGCCTCCACGTCGCGCGGCGTATCGACGGCAAGGCGAACCACCTCGGCCCCCGCCTCGGCCAGCAGCCGCACCTGGGCGGCGGTCGCCGCGACGTCGGCCGTCTGCGTGGCCGCCATACTCTGCACGGCAATCGGGTGCCCACGGCCAATGGTAATCGACCCGATGCGGACCTCGCGCGTGGCCCTGGTTCGGGCAGCGCCGGCGGACGACTCCCGATACGCTGGTTCCAACCCCTCCGGTTGCAGGATGAGCCGGTACGTCATGGCTTCCCGAAAATCCTTCGTTTTGCCTCGGCCCACTCGAAACCGCGCGCACTTGACAAGGGGCGTTCGGCGAGGCGACGATCGAGTTCTCGTTTCTGGGCAACTGTAAGGTCAAAGCTCGCTTCATCTTCGACGATGCTCTCCCAGATCTGTTCCACCAAGGCAACACGGTCGGGAACGGGCAATTCACGAATCCCGGGCGGCAATGCGGAGTGTGTCATTCGAGCAACCTCGTGGGGGGGGGCTGCAGGGGATTCACGGAACGGCCATCTGAAGTATAGCCGAAGCCCGGACAGAATGCTCCAGGATACTCCAATGATACCCGTTTGGGGGCGGTGGAACAAGCACCATAGGGCAAAAAACACAAGTCCTCCTATCATAATTCACAATAAAAGCGGCCATTGCGGCGAAAAGCTGCGGCGGCCGGATCCCAAGGTCGCGAGGCTCGGGCTGAAGCAGAAGCTGTCTGCGGCTCGGGAAACGCAAGCGCCAAGAGACCGAAGCCGGCGGGGATTTGACTGATTTCTCGGAATCGGGTACGATAGGTCGCGCTTTGGGCAATGCGGGGAGTTCGGGCTGGGCTGGCTTCACATTGGCGACCTCGGCGTTTCGGTCGGCTACCCGATCTTCATGTCGCTGGCGATCCTAGTGGGCAATATCCACGGGTTTCGCAGCCGCGAATGGAAAGGCGCCAGCCGCCAAAGCATAACCTGGATTTTCGCCGGAATACTCTTGCTGATTGTCGGCGTTTGCCTGCTGGCGCAGGGACGGGCCATGCTGCCTGCTTGACGCACCGCACACCGGACCATTTCCCGCACACCGAACCATTTTCTGCACACTTCCACGGACCTCGGAGACCTCGCCATGGATTGTCTGCTTGCCATCGATTTGGGCTCCACCAGTCTGAAGGCCATTGTGTACGACCCGGACGGCAACTGCCTGGCCTCGGGCAGCCGGCCCACCCCGCTGGACCACCCCAACCCGGACAAACCCGAATGGGCCGTCTGGCAGCCGGAGTCGATCTGGAACGATACGGCCGCCGCCATCCGCGACGCCGCGGGCCAACTCGACGATCCTCGCCGAATTCGCGGGCTGGCCGTCACCGGCATGGGCATGGACGGGCTGCCGGTCGACGCCGAGGGCCGCTGGCTGTACCCGATGATCTCCTGGCACGACACGCGCACACTGCCGCAGCTCGATTGGTGGAAGGAACACGTCGGGGTCGACCGCACGTTCGCGCTCGGCGGCAATCCGGTGTGGCCCATCAACTCGGCCTTGCGCATCCGCTGGATGGCCGACAACGAGCCGGCGGTGCTCGAGCGCGCGGAAAAGTGGCTGTTGATCGAGGATTTCGTCAACTTCATGCTGTGCGGCCGGAAGGCCACCGACTACAGCATGGCTTCATGCACCATGCTGTTCGACCAGCGCCGCCGCGCATGGTCGGACGAGCTGATCGAGGCGTCGGGCATTCCGCGGCGGCTCCTGCCCGACGTCTTCCCCAGCGGCACCCCCCTGGGCACGGTGCATGCCCGCGCGGCGGCCGAAACCGGCCTGGCGGAAGGAACGCCGGTGATCCTGGGCGGTCACGACCACCTTTGCGGCGCGTTGCCGGCCGGCGCGTGCCGACCGGGGGTCATCCTCGATGTGACCGGAACGTGGGAAAGCGTGATCGCGACCGTGGCGGAACCCGTCCTGGACGACCGGCTCCGGCAGATGGGAATGACCGTGCAATCGCACGTCGCCCGAGGGCTCTACGCCGTATGGGGCGGCAATCCGGCCGGCGGCATGCTCGAATGGTTCCGCGAACAGTTCGGCCGGCGAACCCCGGCGAA
>PWXP01000160.1 GCA_003561895.1 Planctomycetaceae bacterium
CGCCCCCGGCCGGATCCTCCGTCAGCGTCAGGGGCGTCGCCGTCAGCAGCGTGTCGTTGTTCCCCCCCTCCAGATCGTAGCCCTCCGGAACCTCGACATAAAAATAGCGCTGATACGCCTCGCCCCCGGCCCCGCCCACAGGGTTGCCCGCGCGGTCGGTCACCGTCGTGTTGACCGTGAAACGGTAGTAGCCCGGCGGAAGCGGCCCGTCCTGGACCAGCAGGTTCACATCCGTGCCGGCGGTGTAGGGCGGATCGGTCGCCAGGCGGTGGATCACGTCGTCCTCGGTGTCGAACTCGCCGTCCGCCCCCGCCTCGCGCAGGTCGAAGGCGTTGAGCGGGTCGTCCGGCCAGGCGTCCAGAACGTCCGGTATCCCGTCGCCGTCGCTGTCGGGGCCCGAAAGCTCGATCACCCCGCGGGCAGTCCAAGTGGCACGCTCGTCGTACCACAGACCGTTCGAATGCATGTACGCCCAGTTGTAGCTGGTGTTGTTGGTGTACGGCCGATTCGAAGCCCAATTCGTATACGTCACCTCCTCGCCGCTCGTCCAAACCCACTGGCCCTCCTCCGCCTCGTCGGTCAGCCCGATCCACACGTTGCCGAACCGGCCGAACGTGTCGTGAAGCCACTGCTGCTGCGCCGCGTCGCGCACCGTCACCAAGTTGCCGCCCAGCGCCACCGCCTCGGCTTCCGCGGCCGCCCACGTCATCGTCGTGTCGGTCACCACGTAGAACCGGTCCTCGTACTGCCATACCATCCGGTCATTGACGTTCACCGTCGCCGGGTCCAACGCCTCGCTGAACTGCACCGTCAGGTGGTCCACCACCTCGTCGGTCGTTCCCCCGTCCTCCGGCAACGAATCGACGCCCACCACCGTCGGCGGTACCGTGTCGGTCACCGTCACGTCCAGGATGTACTGCGCCCAAGGGCCCGGACCCATTCCCGCGACCCCCGCCCCTGGAATTTCCACTACCGCGCGGCGAGTCCATGTCGCCGCTGCATCGCGCCACAGACCGTTGCTCCGCATCTCCGCCCAGTTGTAGGTGGTGCTGGTGCGAGGATAACCGCCCTGCCAGTTCGTGTACGTCACCTCCTCGCCGCTCGTCCACACCCAATCCCCTTCCTCCGCTTCATCCGTCAGACCGATCCACAAGTTCCCCAGTCCCCCGAACGTCTCGTGCAGCCACGCCTGCTCCGACGCATCACGGACCGTCACCAGGTGCCCCCCCAACGAACGGGCGTACGCCTCCGCGTCGCTCCACGTCATCGAGTCGGTCACCACGTACAGGTTGCCCTCATACGTCCAGCCCCCTTCCACCTTCGCGTAGTACACCCCGTCGGCCGGCACCGCGCCGAAAAACCGGCCACCCGAAGGGTCCTCGTCCGCCACCGCCACACCCTCGGCATTCACCAGACTCACCAGCGGCTGCAAACTGCTCGTCGAGGGCAGACGCACGTCCAGTTCCACAAAATTGCCCGCGCTGAGCGTCCGCAGCAGAAACAGGTCCTGATCCACCGTGGAGCCGGTCGGCGCCATGATGGTCCCGGCGATCGTCGCCGTCAGTTCGCCCGGAACACCACGCTCCAAATCGAGCGGGTTGGCCCCGCTAATGGTGTTGTTCGAGTAGTTGGCATCGCTCTCCAGGTCGATCCCCCGGGCGAGGTCCACGCGCACCTCATAGGCGCCGGTCGTATTGGTCGGGCCCGCGCCACTCCACGTGTTGCTCTCGACGCACACATAGTACGTCCCACTGCTGGTAATCTCGTAGCGACTGATGAATGAGTCGTTGCCCGGACCGCTACGGCGATCAAAGCTAAGAGAACTGCCAGCCGCGTTGGTCAGCCTCACCTGCGGGTTCAGATTGCTCCCCGGCGTGTCCAACGCCACCGAGATCAGGTCCCCGGCCAACGCATCGAAACGCCACCAGTCCTGGTCCGCCGACGGATAAATGCTGCCAAGACCACGCTCGCTCAGCCAAAGCCCACTCCCCGCCGGGTCCTCGGTCAATGCCAACGCCGTGGCCGTGGCACGTGTATCGTTGTTCGGACCCTCGAAAACATAGTCTTCAGGAAGCGAGACGTAAAACGTCCGCTGGTAGGCGTCCCCGCCCACCCCGTCCCCGCTGCCGTCCAGCCGGTTGCCCGTCCGGTCCCGCAGCGTCGCGTTCGCCGTGAAACGGTAATACCCGCTGGGCAGCGGCCCTTGCTCGATGAACAGTCCTACCGTCGTGCCCGTCGTGTACGCCGGGTCGAGCGTCAGCCGGTAAATCACGTCGTCCTCGGTGTCGAACACCCCGTCCGGACCCGCCTCGCGCAAATCAAAATTGTTCCACGGGTCGTCCGGGTAGGCGTCCAGCACGTCGGGAATCCCGTCCCCGTCGCTGTCCGGACCCGAAAGCTCGATCACCCCGCGGAAACTCGTAGTGACCAACGCATCCTCCCACAACCCCGTCGCATCGTCCACATACGCCCAGTTGTAGCTCGTGTGGGTGCGCGGCCGGTTCGACGCCCAGTTCGTGTACGTCACCTCCTCGCCGCTGGTCCAAACCCACTCCCCCTCCACCGCCTCGTCGGTCAGGCCGATCCACACGTTGCCGAACCGTCCAAACGTGTCATGCAGCCACTGCTGATGCGCCGCGTCGCGCACCGTCACCAGGTGCCCCCCCAACGACTCCGCCTCCGCCTCCGCCGCCGCCCAACGCATCGACGTGCCGGTCACCACGTAGAACCGGCCGTCATACTCCCACACCATCCGGTCGTTCATGTTCACCGTCGAGGCGTCCAGGTCCTTGCTGAACGTGACCGTCAGCCGGTCCACCACCTCCGACGTCGTGCCGCCGTCCTCAGGCAACGGACCGACCGCCCGCACCGTCGGAGGCACCAGGTCGGTCACCTCCACGTCCAGAAGGTACTGCGCCCAAGGGCCCGGACCCATCCCCGCGATCCCCGCCCCCGCGATCTCCACCACCGCGCGGTACGTGGTCGTGGCCGACCGGTCGTACCACAACCCGTCCGACGACATCGACGCCCAGTTCAGGCTCGTATCGTTGTACGGCCGCCCTGCCGCCCAGTTCGTGTACGTCACGTCCTCGCCGCTCGTCCACACCCACGCCCCTTCCTCCGCTTCATCCGTCAGACCTATCCAGAAGTTCCCCAGGCCTCCGAACGTCTCGTGCAGCCACGCCTGCTCCGACG
>PWXP01000617.1 GCA_003561895.1 Planctomycetaceae bacterium
AATAGGTTCGCACGCTAAAGCGTGAACTCCAACAATAGGTTCGCACGCTAAAGCGTGAACTCCAACAATAGGTTCGCACGCTAAAGCGTGAACTCCAACAATAGGTTCGCACGCTGAAGCGTGAACTCCAACGACGCGGCACGGTGGCTGCCACAAGCCCGTTCCTGTATGCCCGACAATACCCCCCGGCAGCCCCGAATATGCTAGGGTTGTAGCATGAGAATAACCCATTGGATTCTATTGATGCTGACGTTCCTCGTCGGCTGGTATTTGGCGTTCGGCGTCTTCTGATCGGGCAGGGCCGGCTTGCGTATAAGCTACGCTTATGCTAGAATGCCCCTATGAACATCGAAACGCTCAGGGTCTTCTGCGACGTCGTCCAACACCAGAGCTTCTCACGTGGCGCGGCGCTGAACGAGGTGAGCCAGTCGGCGGCCACCCAATCGGTCCATCGGCTGGAGCGGCACTTCGGCGTGCGGCTGATCGACCGCGGCAAGCGGCCCTTTGTGGTCACCCCCGAGGGTCAGGCCTGCTATGAGGGCTTTCGGGAAGTCTTGGAACTGTACGACTCGGTCGAGGCCCGGCTCCGCTCGCTCCGCCTGGAAATTGCCGGGGTGGTGCGGGTAGCGGCGATTTACTCGGTTGGGCTGCACCACATGGCCCGTTGCACGCAGCAGTTCATCGAACGCCATCCCAAAGCCAAGGTTCGCCTGGAGTACCAGCGGCCCAACACGGTATACGAACAGGTGCTCGGCGCGGAGGTCGACCTGGGGATCGTCTCCTACCCCACGCCCTCCTCGGAACTGGACGTGGTCCCCTGGCGGAACGAGCGGATGGTCCTGGCCAGCAGCCCCCATCACCCCCTCGCCCAGCGGGAGGCGATCACTATCGAGCCCCTCGCCGGGGAACCCTACATCGCCTTCGACCGCGACTTGACCATCCGCAAGGAAATCGATCGGCACCTGCGCCAGCACTCGGTGAGTGTTTCGGTGGCCATGGAGTTCGACAACGTCGAAACGATCAAGCAGGCGGTGGCCATTGGCGTGTGCGTGAGCCTCCTGCCCGAACCAACCGTCCGCATGGAAGTCCGGGCTGGGCTGTTGCGCGCCGTCCCGCTGACCTCGCCCGAACTCTGGCGCCCGCTGGGAATCATTCACCGGCAGCGGAAGGTGTTCACCCCCACTGTGACAAAGTTTGTCGAGCTGCTGCAAGAGACTTCCGACCGCCCCCGCGAGCCGTGCCATGCGTGAAACCGAAGTTGCCGTCGTATTCCAGCCCTCGGCCCGAACCGTCTACGTCCTGCCGGGAACGCGGCTGCTGGAGGCCGCGGCGGGGGCGGACATCGTCCTCGCTCAGCCCTGCGGCGGGGCCGGCGTCTGCGGCAAATGCCGGGTGCGCATCGCCGGCGAGTGCTGCGCCCCCACGCCGGCCGAGCGGCACATTTTTTCCGATGGGGAACTGGCCCGCGGCGTTCGACTGGCATGCCAGACCTCCGTGTTTGGCCCCATCACGGTCGACGTGCCCGAAACCTCGCTCCTGGCCGACACGCACCAGATTCTCGACCGCGCGGTGGGGGCCCCGCTCGCCGCCGCGCTGGAGCCGGGCGTCTGCAAGCAGTACATCGAGCTTCCCCCGCCCGCTCGCGGCGACGATGCCCCCGACGCCGTCCGCGTGCGGCGGGCGATCGGACCGGTGGAAATGGACTTGGCGGCCGTGCGCCTGCTGCCCGGCCGGCTTCGCGAAACCGCCTTCCGCGGCACGGCGGTAGCCAACGGGCTCCGCCTGCTCGACTTCGAGCCCGGCAACACCGAAACCGAGCACTTCGCCGTGGCCGTGGACTTGGGCACCACCACCCTGGCGGCGGTGCTGCTCGATGCGACCACGGGCGATGAGTTGGCGGTGGCCTCCCGGCTGAACCCCCAAACCCGGTTCGGCGACGACGTCCTCTCCCGGGTCGTCCACGCCGGAGGCCGCGGCGACGGACTTGAGGAACTCCGCCGGTCGGCCGCCGCCGCCGCCGACGCGCTGATCGGCGAATTGGCCGCCGCCATCGGCATCCGGCGCGACCGCATCTACGAAGTGGCCGTCTCGGGCAACACCACCATGCAGCAAATCTTCTGCGGCATCGATCCCGCTCCCCTCGGCGCGGTTCCTTTCGTACCGGCAATGGGACCCGGCCTGTGCTGCGAAGCCCGAGAGTTGGGACTGCGCATTCACCCCCGCGGGCGGGCCTACGTCATGCCGATCATCGGCGGCTTCGTGGGCGGCGATACGGTGGCCGGCATCCTGGTGACGGCAATGACCGAGGGGGCGGGGCCGGCCCTACTGGTCGACATCGGCACCAACGGCGAGATCGTCCTCTGGGCCGACGGCAAGCTGGCGGCCGCTTCCACGGCGGCCGGCCCCGCCTTCGAGGGCGCCCGCATCATGCACGGCATGCGCGGCAGCGCGGGCGCCATCGAAAAGGTGGTGGTGGTCGACGGCCGGCTGCGCCTGAACGTCATCGGGGCCGTACCCCCGGTGGGCCTGTGCGGCTCGGCGCTGATCGACGCCGCCGCGGAACTGCTCCGGCACGGCATGCTCACCCCGCAGGGCCGGCTGCTCGACCGCGCCGAACTGCCCCCCGGCCTCCTGCCCGACCTGGCCGCACGGGCCACCCACTACGACGGCAAGCCCGCGTTCGTGCTCGCACCCGCCGAGGAGACGGGCGCGGGCAAGCCGATCCTCCTGACCCAGCGCGACCTGCGCGAACTGCAACTGGCCACCGGCGCCATTCGCGCCGGCATTGGCATCCTACTCGCTCGGGCCGGCTTGGCGCCGGAAGATCTTCAGACCGTGCTCATCGCCGGTGGGTTCGGCAACTTCATCCGCCGCAAGAACGCCCAGCGCATCGGCCTCCTGGCCCCCCGCGTCGAGCGCCACCGCATCCGCTACCAGGGCAACACGTCGCTGGCCGGCGCAAAAGCCGCCGCCCTCTCCCGCCTCTGCCGGAAACGCGCCGAGGAAATCGCCCAAGCGACCGAGCACGTCGACCTTTCCACCAACCCCGCCTTCCACACCGCCTTTGCCGAGTCGATGATCTTTCCGGAAGCATGACCCCTTCGGGCCGATGCCGCGTGCATTGGGAGCTTCGGGCATAGGAAGTTGTCCATATTGCCAGTTGTCCATATTGCCAGTTGTCCAT
>PWXP01000670.1 GCA_003561895.1 Planctomycetaceae bacterium
AGCGTCTCAGCGGAAAGGCTGTACTCCCGAAGCGACGCGCCTACCAGCGCGGCGCAACTGTGGACGGCCAGCGGGCCAACCGGAATATGGTCGACCCGCTCGCCGGCCAGCGCGGCCAGCACCCGCTGCCGCGCGGTCATGGCGACGTGTAACATGGGGATTCTTTCGTGTTACGGACTGTCTTGCCAGGCCTGCCACTGCCGGGCGTATATTTCGGCCGGCCGCATGCCGCCGGAATGGATCGACAGCCGATACCGGAGCACCAGAGGTTCGCTCTTCGACAACGCGTATCGCACGCCGGCCTTCGGGAACGTCGGCTGGAACCAGGGCAGGTGCGGTATTGGAACGAAGTCGGCCGGATAGTGCGGATTGCCGGCGTGTTCGAAGACGACCAGCGTAGCCGGCTGCTTCGCGCCGCGCCAAGTACCGGTGGCCAACTGCCAGGCAAATCGCGGCGAGCGGTCGGCGGGATCGGCATGGTGACGGATCGCGAGCCCCTCGATCGGCGCCAGTCGGATGTTCAGCCCACCATACCTCTTGGTGCCGCGCCGGGCCAGCGTCACGCCCTCTTCCAGCGCCAGGAACTCGAACGTCAGGTCGATGTTGCGGCCTTGTGCATCGGCGGGCCAGGCGCGCATCGTCGCCTTCTCCCGAACGATGGGCGTCTTGTCTTCCCAGAGCCATCGGTTCTCGGCTTCGATTTGCGCGAAGTCGTCGCCATCGCGCAACTGCAACTCGCCGGTCGGCCGGGCGAAGACCCGCTGCAGCGCGTGCAGGTCGCCCATCTCGCCCCGGTATTGCACCTCGGGCCACGCCCAATAGATGCCCCGATGGTGCGGGTGGTCGTCGGCCCAGTCGTCGGTGAGCTGCTCGCCGCCGGGCCCGTAGAGCGGATGGATGTAGTTGCTTCTCGGCCGGGCGTACTTTCTCGCCTCGTCCGGAAGCTGCTCGGCGTATCCTTCCGGTGGTTCGATGGTTTCGTAGTTGTAGCGGAGCACCGGCTTGCCGCCATCGGTGAGGACGACTGCGCCGGAGCCCTCTTCCACCGAGGCCACCATCCGTTGCGCCATGGCCGCAGTGGGCAGCATGGTAATACCAAGTATCGCCGTCAGGCATCCCAAGCAGATGCGTCCCCATCGGCCGCCGCCGTTTGCCTGGGAACGGCCATTTGTAAAACCGGTGATGATCATGTTGGGCATGCGTGCTCGCTCCTTTGGATTGAAAGAAAACCTGATGGGCCGCGTCCGGCGGGTTTCCCGGCGCAATCAGCCGTAACGCGCTAGCGTCCGGTTTCGTGGCGTTCCGTTTCGTTTCAATGTTTACGGGAACCGAGGGCTAGCCCCGCGGCTGATTTATCGCATCCGCCGGGTTTCCCGCCGCAATGAGCCGTAACGCGCTAGCGTCCGGTTTCGTGGCGTTCCGTTGGATGTCAATGTTTACGGGAACCGGGGGCTAGCGCCCGGCGGCTGATTGGCTCACCTCAACGCACCCCCGGGGCCGAACGACAACCCCTCGGACGACCGCGGCGCGTAACTGAGCAACCGGTTCGCCTGGTCATCGTCGAGGAACCGTTCCTCTTGCGGGTGCCAACGCAGTTTGCGCCCCAGTTGCACGGCAATGCCGCCGAGCAAACAGGTGCTCGTGGAGCGGTGCGCCAGTTCCACCGGCGTGATGGTGGGCCGGCCCGTTCGAATGCACTCGATGAAGTTGCCCTCATGGTGCCGGCTGTCGTAAAGCTGGACGTCGTCGGGCCCAGGCTGGTAATTGGCGAGTTCCTTCGGCGTCGTTTCCAGCCCGCCGCGGGTGAAGACGGTGCCCTCGCTGCCCTCGAAGGTGACGCCGTGGCGGTTGCGCCCCGTATCGGCCATGTGAATGGTCGTGCCGTTGGCATAGCGGAACTCCAATTGGTACGTCAAGACCGTGTCGAACAGGCCCGTTTCGGGGAACTTGCCCTCGCCCTCGATTTCCACCGGGCCGGTTTCCTCCAAGCTGAGGGCCCATTGGGCGATGTCGATGTCGTGCACGCCGTGCCCGGCAATCCAGCCCGCCTTGCTGTAATCGCGGATGAAGTACCAGCCGCGCAGCCCCCGGCCGGGAATGGGGCCGATCCGCACGCTCTGGTACGGCGCCTCCGGCGCGGGGCCCTGCCACATGTTCCAGTCGAGCCAGTCGGGCACCGGTTCGGAGTCCGGATAGCCGAAGGCGTGCCCCGGCGGCGACCCGACGCGCACGGCCTTCAGCTCGCCGATCATGCCGTTGCGCACCAACTCACACGCCCGCCGCGTGCCTTGCCTCGATTTCAGTTGCGTCCCATGCTGGAACACCACGTTGGCCTGCTCGACCGCCCGGACCACCGCCCGGCCCTCGGCAATGGTGTTCGAAAGCGGCTTTTCGCAGTAAATGTGCTTGCCCGCTTGGGCGGCCGCGATGGCCTGCGCGGCGTGCCAGTGGTCGGGCGTAACGATCAGCACGGCGTCGACGTCATCGCGGTCGACCAGTTCGCGGAAGTCGCGCGTCTGGAAGGCCGATTTCGGATCGCGCGCATGCCGCTCGACCGCTGCCTGCCGCACCCGGTCGTTGGCATCGCAGAACGCGCGTGCTTCGACGGCGTCGCCCAGCCCGAGGAAGTTGCGTGTACCGCTATTGGCCTTCGCGCCGGTTCCGATCACGCCCAGGCCGATGCGTTCGCTCGGCGCCGTCGCGCCGGCCAGGCCCAGGGCCGAGGCGGGCGCGACCATCGGCAGCGCCACGGCCGCGCCGGCGCCCGCCGTACCCTGGAGCCAACGCCGGCGCGAGAGAATTCGTTGTGTGGAAGGGTTCATGGTTTTTCCTCCGGTCAGGTTGTGAAATAGGTAAGCGTTCACGGGTCGGAAATCAGCCGCAGGGCGCTAGCCCCGGTTCGCTTGGCTTTCGCCACCATCCGGGCTTGCCCCGGTGTTCACCCAGCCCAAGGCACCACCTTGGGAAAACTCAGCGCGATCCCATTGTCGTCTGCGTCACCACAGCCCGTCAAGACAATTCTGTACTGAAGGACAAAATGAAACATCCCGGTTCATGAACACCAGTTCCTCCGAGCCGGCGATAATCATGGGTATATTGGCGGAGCCTTCGTACGGCTCGCACTTGCGGAAGTAGCCGTGGTCGCCCAGCATCTCGCCGTGGTCGGAGGTGACGATGACAAT
>PWXP01000544.1 GCA_003561895.1 Planctomycetaceae bacterium
CCCTGCCGTCTTGCTCAACCACCTCAAAATGCCGGTAGGTCAGCGCCTCGTTCGCCACGGCGCTATTCAGCAGCGCCCCGATGGCATAGCAGATCAACGAGTTGGTCAGGATCATTCTGGTCAAGATCATTCTTGTCGTTCCTCGTCAGGTGTCAGGTGTCAGGTGTCAGGTGTCAGGTGTCAGGTGTCAGGTGTCAGGTGTCGGGCCGCTTGGTGGGGCTCGTCGAACAACTCATCCGGCGCCGCGTGCGCGGGCAGTCATCGATGGACGACCATGGTGAACTCGTTCCTGCCGCGGGCGACTTCGTACTCCAGTTCCGACGTTTCGAACCGGAAGTATTTCGGATCGATCCGTATGGGCCTTTGCTGCGACTCGGCATCGACCGGATCGAGCGGGCGGATGCTGACCCGGTAGCGCCCCGCCACCGCGCCGTCCTCCCGGCCCACCGTGCTCAGGCGGAAGCGTCCCTCGGCGTTCGTTACGCCGTGGGCGCTGAGGCTGCTTGCGCCGCTCGGGCGTTACGGTCCACGAAACGAGTTCGCCGTCGCGCACGCGGCCCTCGACGCCCACGCCGGAGAACCGGCCTGATTCGCACCGGGCCGCATGGTGCGCCCAATGCACGGGACAACCGCGTGCCGGAAAGTGGCGCGCCCGAACCGAAGGCGTATCCACGTTGCGTCTCGGCACCATCACCGGCCGTCCTCCCATCCCGTTTCTTCGCCAGGAGCGGCCATCAGGAACAGATGCTGTGGCGGGCCGGTCCTCCACGGTCCGGAGGCCATCAGCACGTCGGCTCGGCCGTTGCCGCTGAGGTCGCCGAAGCCGTCGAACCCGAGGCCGGGTCCGCAGCCGCCGAAATAGCTCCTGCGGCGGCTCGGCAACAGCGAGATGGCGTACAGGCGCTCACCCCGGCCGTTCCACACCGACATGGTCGGGTCGAGGTTCACGCCGATGGCGAACGAGAGGATGTCGGGCACGCCGTCGCCGTTCCAGTCGGCCCGGGAAACGAGCGAGGTGGGCGCATCCCGCCGCCAAAGGAGCCTGCCGCGGCTGTCGTACAGCAACAGCGGGCTGGCTTTGTCGGTAACGACGATTTCCAGGCCGGGCAGGTCGGGGCGGAAGTTGTCGCAGGTAAAGCCCTGGTTGTGCCCGACGCCATCCTTGCGGTAGTCGATGGTGAACTTCTCCTTGCCGGTGACCGCGTCGGCGATGACGAGCGGTCCGCGGCCGCCGCACCCGTCTCGGTCGTATGCGACGTCGATGCGGCCGTCGCCGTCGATGTCGCCGAAGGCGAAGTTATCGCTGTGGTTGCGTTGCGCCTTGTCTTCCCACAGCAGCGTGCCGTCGTGCGTGAACGCCTGGGTGCTGCCGTTGCGCGCCACGAAGATTTCGTGGTAGCCGTCGCCGGTCACGTCGTAACGCGCCATCGCGTGCCCGTAGATATGGCCTTCCAGAACATGCTTCCAGGCCAGCCGCCCGCTGTGATCGTAACAGAGCAGGTCGAGGCCGGCGCGCACCACCGCACCCTTCTTCCGCCGGTCGTTGAAGTGGCCGACCACCATGGGGTAATCCCAGTCGCCGGGGCCGCCCGTGCCGCCCTCGCCGGTCTTCACCTGCCACCGGATCTCGCCCGTGTCGGCACTGATGCAATAGAGCATGCCGGTCTGGCTGATGACCAGTTCGTACCGCCCGTCGCCGTTGATGTCGACAATGTGTATGCCCGTCTCGTCGCCGGCGGCGGGCGCCAGCCTCTCGGTCTTCCACACAAGGCGGCCATCTTCGGTAAAGCGGGCGACCTGGGAATAGGGCACTTCGATAATCTGCCGGAAGACGTCGAGCTTGCCGTTGCCGTCGACGTCTCGGATGTTCGAGACGATGGCGTGCGCCGGCTGGGTCTTCTCGTCCTCTTCGCGCACCGGCCAATGGCGCTCGATGCCGGGCACCGCCGTCCAGTTCTGGATCCGGTCGAGGTTCACCCGAACCAGCGGGCCGAACTCGTCGCGATCGAGGGAGAATTCGGCGTCGGGGACGGGGCTGGGCACCGTCACGGTGAGGGTCTTCCGGGCGTCGCCGGAGCCTTCCACGCCGCGGGCCTCGGCCTCGCTCAGCGGCAGGATGTCCAGATAGTTCAGCCGGCCGTAGTCGCCTCCGATCTGCACCTTGAGCCGGCCGTTGCCGACGCGCACCCGGTGTGCCGTCAGCACGACGAAGCCGCCGTCGCCGGTCGCCCGCAGCCCGCCGACCTCCTGGCCGTTCAATTCGATCGCCGCGTTGCCGTCGTATTGGGCGTCGCCGCTGGCCAGGGAAACGAGGTATTCGCCGTTGGGCAGATCCCGGACAAACGCCAGCCCGCCCTGGTCGTAAACCAACGTATCGAGGCGCGTGTCTTTGTGGACGCCTCGCGTGCGAAAGCCGCGCGGGCCGGCAGCCGAGTGAATGAACCCGTAGCCTTTCTGGTCGCTGTACTCATCCGCGATGGTTACGCGAACGTACCCTTTTGCGGGCGGGGTTCCGGTGCCGCCGAAATCATACCGGTAGGGGGCGGCGCCGCTCGCCGCCCCGGCGCCGGCCGCGGCGATCGCCAGCGAAACCAGGGCAGCCGAAACCCGCGAAGCGCAGTAACGGATGCAAGAACCCGACAGTTTGGGCGGTAGCGTTAGGGGGCCATTCTTGGGGTAGGTTCTCGACAATAATCGCGGCCCTGTGAACATGGGTAGGGTCTCCTTGTGCATGATGGCGTTGTCTTTCGGCCTTTCGGAGTGCGGCGGCTTGACGCCGCTTTGGCTGTGCCTTTTGTCATTTATCCGTTTTCATATCACACCTCCCGCGACTCGCAAAGCTGTCGCAAAATGCGATGGAAAGCGGCGTCGAGCCGCCGCACTCCAAAACGCCCCGCCGCCCATTTCCTCTTCCTACACGCTGGGCAACTGCCACGGGTCGCGGCGCTCGTAGTCCAGCCAGGTGTTCGCCTCGGCGTCGTCGACGAACCGCCACTGCTGCGGGTCGAAACGCATGGGGCGGCGGTTCCAGTAGGCCAGGTTGCCCAGGATGGCAATGGCCGCGGTCCGGGCGCCGGCCTCGACGTCGGCCACCGGCGTCTCGCGCGACTTGATGCAGTCGATCCAGTTGCGGTTCAGCCCCGGCGCGCGGTACAGGAACCGGTGCTCGTCGCCCA
>PWXP01000204.1 GCA_003561895.1 Planctomycetaceae bacterium
CCCTTGCGGAAACGCACTCGGTATCTTTGGCATTGGACGGGCAGAGGTGAATGCGCTCCTGTATTGTTCTGCAGGCCTATCATCATTAACATGCGATTGGGTAGCCCGGCAAAAACTCGCGGGGAGCAATATGAACAAACACATCCTAGCAGAGATCAGCGTCCCAATGCCGGAGGACACTATTGGCGAGATTGTCGGTACTTACGGTGGGCGGCTCATGCTGCCGGGTAACTGGATGGCCCCGACATGGTTGTCGCTTGCCAGTGGAGTCCCATACCTCACCCAGAACTCATTGCTGAAGCTGTGGGCAGTAACTGCACATGAAAGGCTTCGCCTTTCAGTTGCCCTTGACGCATTCTTTGCAGTTCTATACCAGCTTACGATCGACGAGTACCATTACCTTCTTCGCGAGTGTGACTATCCATCAGAAGCCGTAACGAACCGAGCATTTGCCACGCGTTTAGACAATCGCGGCTTCTGGCGGGTTGACAAGGACAAGCATCCCGAGCACCGGCACACGGTTCTTGCGCTGGTGGCATTCCACGACCTCCAGAAGGAGATCGCGGCCTGTGGGGGCGACGTGGAGAAGGGCATCGAGGCGTTCTGCAGCCAGAACGACGGCGAGGGGTGGATGCTGCCCGAAACGCTCCGGCTGGCCGACTACGGCCTGGGGCACGACGAGCGGGCGCGGGAGCACCAGCCGGTCCGCGAGTGCTTCGGCCCCCGCTTCTACGACTGGCAGCTCGCCCAAACGCCCGAAGAGTCCTGGCGCGAATGCCACCTCCACGCCCGCAACCTCCTCGGCGAAGAAGGCTACCAGAACCTGCTCGACGAGTTGGAAGGCAAGGAGCCGGTGGCCGGTGACCGGGGGTCGGGGGTCGGGGGGCGGGGGCCGGGGGCCGGTGGACGGGGGTCGGTGGCCGGGGGTCGGAAGGTGGAGCGGAAGGGCCGCCAGCAGAAACTGTTCGAGACCGAGGACCAGCCGCTGTTCGATGACTGACCGTGGACCGCGACGATCACCGAACCGTTGTCGTCCCACATGGACAAGTTGCCCGCGTTGCAGGGGCGAAAAACCCATCCGCGAGGTATATAATGCCGGCCAGTCCATCAGTCGGCTTGCAGATGTTCACTAAATATGGTATATTCACTACGCAGTGAAAGGTGGAGCCATGGTGAACATTGAAGCAAGACTCGTGCAGGAAGCCGAGAACGCCCTCCGGCGCGTGCTGGACGAGTTGGGCGGGCTCGACGTCCGCTCGGACCGCGGGCAGCGGACGGGCGACAAGGAGTGCGACGTGCTGATGCAGGTGACGCACGGGGGAACCCAGTTCGGAATCGCCCTCGAGGCCCGGTCGCGCATTACTCCGCAAACGGCCGTCGCGCTGTGCGAACGGGTGCGGCGGCTGCCTGACCACCTGGTCCCGATGGTCTATGCACCGGTCATCTCGCCGCGTGTCGCGGAAATTGCGGAACAGTTCGGCGTTGGCTATGTCGACCAGGCCGGCAACTGCCGCCTGCGGAGCGCCGGCCATGGGATCCTGATCGACCGCCGGGGGTACAAGGCCGCCGCACGGCCGGTGCAGGGCGTTGCCGACGTGTTCTCGCCGAAGTCGAGCCGGATTGTGCGGGCGATGCTCGGACAGCCCGCCCGCGGCTGGCAGGTCCGCGAGTTGGCCGAACACCCGGATGTAGGCGTGGCCGTGGGGCTGGTGTCGAAGGTGAAGCGTTCGCTGCTGGAGCAGGGCTACGCGGTGGAGCACAAGCGGCGGCTGTACCTTCGCGACCCGGCCGGCCTGTTGGAGAACTGGGCCAAGAAGTACTCCGGCCCCGCGGAGCAGATTGCCATGTATTTTCGCGGCGACACAGAGGCGGCTGAACGGGCCGTCGGCAACTGGTGCCGCGACAACGCCATCCCGAGCGCGCTGGCCGGCTTTTCCGCCGCATGGCGGCTTGCCCCCGAGGTGCGGTACAGCGTCGGCGCCGTGTACGTCGATAGCCGGGCCTTCGATCGCGACACGCTCGACCGGCTCGGCTCGTCGCTGGGCGGCAAGCGCGCCGAAACGGGGGCCAACTTGCTATTGTGGCGGCCCTTCGACCGCTCCGTGCTCGCCGGTTGTCAGGCGCTCAATCGGGCAGACCCGCCCGTCAGTTCGGCCTTGCAGGCGTACTTGGATCTGAGACAACTGACCGGCCGCGGCGAGGAGGCGGCGACGGCCGTTTACAAGAAGCACCTGACCGATCCCCTGCACCACGCGGCCCGGCGGGTCGAGGAGATGCGGCATGACGCCCTTTGACCCGACCAGTGCCAGCCGTGCGGTGCTCATCGAGGTGATGAACGTGCTGGGCGTGTTCCGCGACGAGATCGTGCTCGTGGGCGGCTGGGTTCCCGACCTGCTCTACCCGGGCCGCGGGCACATGGGCTCGCTGGACGTCGACCTGGCCGTTTCGCGCCGGGCAGTGGGCGAAAACGCCTACAAGACGATCCTCGGACGGATGCACGAGGCGGGGTATTCGCACCATACGTCGCCGACGCACTTCACCAAGAAGGTGGCCGGGGTCGACGCCCCGGTTAAGGTCGACCTGGTCGGCGGGCAGTATGAAGGCGGAGTGAAAGCCGGCACGATCCAGGTCGGTGCGCTGGGCCTTAACACGCTTCGGGGGCTCGATTTGGCCTTCGAGGTGGCACACGATATCGAGGTATGCGGCACTATGCCGGACAAAGCCCAAAACACCGTGCGGGCAAGGATCGTCGGGCCGGAGGGGTTCATCTTGATCAAGGCGTTTGCACTCGATGAGCGTCGGAAGGAAAAGGACGCCTACGACATCCATTTCGTGCTGCGCAATCACCAGCCCGACGTCGAGGCGTTGGCCGGCCTGGTCCGGCCGTTGCTCGCCAACGGGCTTGCCCAGGAAGGCTACGCGATACTCAAGGCAAAGTTCGCCACGCTGGAATCGGTCGGTCCGACGTGGGCGGCAACCGTTGCCCAGGAGCAAGGGGAAGACTTTGCACAAACGCAACGCTCCGCATTTGAGTACGCCCAAGCGCTATTCGATGCGGTTGATAAGGAGGTTTAGTGTGGGAATGACTCGGAGGCGAACGGATAGCCACGAAGTAGCCCGCGACCGGACGCGCTGACGCCGGTATTTGATACTTTTGTCACGGACTACCAGCTCG
>PWXP01000208.1 GCA_003561895.1 Planctomycetaceae bacterium
ACCGAAATCCTGCACGGCCTGCACGAAGGCGAAGAAGTCGTCATCTCCGGCCAGTTCCTGATCGACTCCGAAGCCAACATCCGCGCCGGCCATGGCCGGGTTTCCGGCCATGATCACCATTGAGGTAGTGACCAATGAAAACCAATGTGCTCTCGCAAAGACGCGAAGACGCAAAGAAAAAGAACTTGATTCTCCTTTGCGCCTTAGCGTCTTTGCGAGAGAAAACGCCGGTTTTTGCCGGCAATGGGGTAGCGAGTCATGATTGATGCGCTGATTCGCTGGTCAATTGCCAACCGGCTGCTGGTCATCATCCTGGCCATCGTCACTGGGGTTGCCGGTCTGTATGCGGTCAGGAATACGCCGGTTGACGCCATTCCCGACCTGACCGACACCCAGGTCATCGTCCGCGCCATGTTTCCGGGCCAGTCGCCGCAGGTGGTCGAGGACCAGGTCACCTACCCGCTGACTACCGCGCTGATGGCCGTGCCCGGTGCGCATACCGTGCGCGGCTTTTCGATGTTTGGCGATGCCTTTGTCTACGTGCTGTTCGAGGACGGCACCGACGTCTACTGGGCGCGCTCGCGAGTGCTGGAATACCTGTCCCAGGTCGAAGGCAGGCTCCCCGACGGCGTTAGCGCCGAGCTGGGTCCGGATGCCTCGGGCGTGGGCTGGGTGTACAAGTACGCCCTGGTCGATCGCAGCGGCAACCACGACCTTGGCCAGTTGCGCGCGCTGCAGGACTGGTTTCTGAAGTTCGAGCTGCAGTCCGTGCCCGGTGTATCGGAAGTGGCCACGGCCGGCGGCATGGTCCGCCAGTACCAGGTGGTCGCCGACCCGCTGGCCCTGCGCGCCTTTGATCTCAGCCTGGGCCAGATCGAGTCGGCCATTCGCCGCGGCAGCGGCGAGGCCGGCGGATCGCTGATCGAGCTGGCCGAGGCTGAGTACATGGTCCGGGCCACCGGCTACATCCAATCACTTGAGGACCTGCGCCAGATTCCGGTCGGCATCCAGGCCGACGGCACGCCCGTGTTGCTGGGCCAGGTTGCCGAGATCCGGCGCGGCCCGGCCCAGCGCCGCGGCATTGTCGAGCTCGACGGCCAGGGCGAGGTCGTGTCCGGCATCGTCGTCATGCGCCAGGGCGAAAACGCCCGCCAGGTCATCGACGCGGTACGCGAACGACTCGACGATCTTCGCTCCGGCCTGCCCGAGGGCGTGGAGATCGTCGAAACCTACAACCGATCCGACCTGATCGATCGCTCCATCAGCACCCTGTGGGAAAAGCTGGCGCTGGAGTTCTTGATCGTGGTGCTGGTCATTGCCCTGTTCCTGTGGCACTTGAGATCCTCGCTGGTGCTGCTGATCAGCCTGCCGATGGGCGTGCTGGTGGCCTACCTGGTGATGTACTTCCAGGGCATCAACGCCAACATCATGTCCTTGGGCGGCATCATCATCTCGATCGGGGTCATGGTCGATGCCGCCATTGTCCTGATCGAAAACGTCCATCGTCACTTCGAACGCGACCCGCCAACCACCAGCGAGGAGCGCTGGGAAGCCATTACCGAGGCCACCCTTGAAGTCGGTCGACCGATCTTTTTCTCGCTGCTGATCGTCGCCCTGTCCTTCCTGCCGGTTTTTGCCCTGCAAGCCCAGGAAGGGCGACTGTTCTCGCCGCTGGCGTTCACCAAGACCTATGCCATGGCGGCGGCCGCAGGTTTGGCGGTCACGCTGGTACCCGTGCTGATGGGGTATTTTGTTACCTCAGGTACAAGGCGCAAGGTTCAAGGCGCAAGGAACCGCTCGCCAGTGGCCCGCTGGCTGGAAAGTGGCTACCGACCACTGGCCCGATTCAGTGGGAATCATCCCTGGATTGTTTCAGGGATGGCGGTGCTGTTGGTGGTGTCGATGTGGTTTCCATTGTCGCAGTTGGGGACGGAGTTCATGCCCGAACTGGATGAGGGGGATTTGATGTACATGCCCACCACCCTGCCCGGCCTGTCGCCGGACAAGGCGCGCGAGCTGCTGCAGCAAACCAATGCCCAGATCTTGTCCCAGCCGGAAGTCAAGCGGGTGATGGGCAAGGCCGGGCGCGCCGAGACGGCCACCGACCCGGCACCCTTGACCATGATCGAAACCTTCATCACCTTGAAGCCGCGCGATCAGTGGCGGCCGGGCATCAGCACCGCCGATATCATGCGCGAGCTCGATGAGCTGGTGCAGTTTCCGGGGCTGACCAATGCCTGGGTCTTTCCCATCCAGACCCGCATCGACATGTTGCAGACCGGCATTCGGACCGATGTCGGCATCGAGATCACCGGCCCCGACTTGAACGAGATTCAGTCCATTGCCGAGCAGATCGAAGCCCTGGTCGCCGATCTGCCTGGCACGACCAATGCCTTCGCCGACCGCCCGGCCGGCGGGCGCTATATCGATATTCGCACCGACCGGATTGCCGCGGCCCGGCATGGCATGAACATTGCCGATGTTCAGGACCTGGTCCGCTTCGGCATCGGTGGCACGAACGTGATCGAAACCGTCGAAGGCCTGGAGCGCTACCCGGTCAACCTGCGGTTTCCGGCCGACTGGCGCGACTCACCCGACAAGCTCAGCCAGCTGCCCATCGTCAGCCCGATCGGCACCCATGTCACCCTGGGCGAACTGGCCGAGATCAAGATCAGCGACGGCCCGGCCATGATTCGCACCGAAAACACCCGCCCGGCCGGCTTCGTGTTTGTCGATATCGAAGGCCGCGACCTGGCCCAGTGGGTCGCCGAAGCGCGCCGCACAATTTCCGATCAGATCGAGCTGCCCGGCGGCTACGCGGTCGGCTTTGCCGGTCAGTATCAATACCTGGAACGGGCCCAGGAACGCCTGCGCGTGCTGATCCCGCTGGTCCTGGCCATCATTGTCGTTCTGCTCTTGATGATCTTCCGCTCGGTCTTCGAGGTACTGCTGGTCATGATCACCATCCCACTTTCATTGGCCGGCGGCTTCTGGCTGATGTGGGCGCTGGACTTCCAGATGTCGGTAGGCGTGGCCGTGGGCTTTATCGCTCTTGGCGGCCTGGCGGCAGAAACCGGCGTGATCATGCTGGTCTATCTCAACAACGCTTTTGAGCGCTTTCGCGAGCAAGTCGGCGAGCAGGCCTTCACCCGCGAAGACCTGCGCGAGGCCA
>PWXP01000194.1 GCA_003561895.1 Planctomycetaceae bacterium
AGCGGAGGGCACGGGACTCGAACCCGCAACCCCGGTCAGGGGGCACCTCATTTCCAGTGAGGCTGCTAGCCAATTCGCTTACCCTCCGAATGCGCCGCCACGCTAGGCGGAACCGCTGATGAGCTTGATAAACTCCTCGTTCGCGTTGAATTTGGCCAGTTTCGACGTAAGCTGCTCCATGGCATCGACGTGATGCATGCTTGAAAGCGTGCGGCGGAGCATGGTGATGGCGTGAAGCCAGTCGGGCGACAGGAGCTTCTCCTCGCGGCGGGTGCCCGATTGGCTGATGTCGATCGCCGGCCAGATGCGGCGGTCGGCCAGCTTCCGGTCGAGCACAAGCTCCATGTTGCCGGTTCCTTTGAACTCCTGGAAGATTAACTCGTCCATGCGGCTGCCCGTGTCGATCAAGGCGGTGCCGACGATCGTCAGCGAGCCGCCTTCCTCGAAAAGGCGTGCGGTGGCGAACAGCTTCTTGGGGATATCCATCGCCTTGACGTCGACGCCGCCCGACATGGTGCGACCGGTGTTGCCGACCCACTTATTGAAGGCGCGGGCCAGCCGGGTGATGGAATCCATGAGCATAACGACGTCTTTGCCCATCTCGGCCAGCCGTTTGCAGCGTTCGACGACGAGCTGGGAGAGGCGGACGTGGCTTTCGATTTCGCGGTCGAGGCTGCTGGCGACGACCTCGCCCTTGACGGCGCGGCGCATATCGGTCACTTCCTCGGGGCGCTCGTCGATGAGCAGGACAACGAGCTTGACGTCGGGGTAATTGGTGGCGATGCCGTGGCTGATGTGCTGCAACAGGATGGTCTTGCCGGTTCGGGGCGGCGCCACAATCAAGGCCCGTTGCCCCCGGCCTAACGGTGTCAGCAGGTCCATCACGCGGGTGGTGAGCGGCTGGGGGCCGGTTTCGAGCTTCAGCCACGCCTCGGGATTGATGGGGGTCAGTTCGTCGAAGCTCTTGACGTTGCAGTACTCCTCCGGGTCCATGCCGTCGACGTTGTGGAGTTCCCGCAGGCGGGGTCCTTGCTGCTTGCGGGCCGGTTGGACCATGCCGGTCAGGTGCACGCCCTCGCGCAGCCGGTACTTCTCGATCATGCTGCCGGGCACGAAGGGGTCGGAAATTTGACGGATGTAATTCGCGTTGGGGTCGCGGAGGAATCCGTAACCGTTCGGGTGCATTTCGAGCACGCCGCTGCCGGGTTCGACCGCCCCCGGCTCGGCGGTGTCCGCCGTGTCGGCGGGCCGGCTTCCGTTGCCCTCCACGCGTCCGGGGCGCGGACGATGGCGGGTCCCCATCAGTTGACTACCACCGCGCCCACGCGGTCGGCTTTTCTTCCGTTTGGCCATGAGAACACCTACTACAGTTCTTTCGATTGAAACACTTTCGACGTCGCACCCGAACCGCGATGGGTACAGCGTCGATTGACGTTGCCGCCGGGGCAGGGATGCACGTTCGGCATCGGACTCCGTCGATCCTTCCAATCCAAGCTGGAGGTCGGGCGTGAACGGTTAGGGTCTCCTCGCCAACCCGGATCCTCGTTGAGTGGAACGCCCTCGGAAGCGCGAACTGTTTGGAATCATCGAATCGCGTACGTTCGTGCCCCGATGCCCAGGCACGATGGTATCCCGGCAGGGCGCACTTACGGCAACATCGATCTGCCCCCCTGCTCCAACCCGCTCTTTCCCCCGGCAAAACACGCCAGGGTTCGGAACACGGGCCAGACTACCGAGACGAACTCGGCAATAGCGGATTCCAGGCTACCTTTAGCAGACAGGCCCATCATGAGCGGGCCATCCAGCCTGGGTTGTTCATTCTAGCAACCTCTTCTTCCTTATACAATAAGGTACCGCGGTTTGCAAGAGGAAACCATGCTACCCGGCCCATTTTTCGCCCGAAAAACCGGCATTTCCCCCCCGCCGTGACTTTTTCCCCAAATTGAACAGTCCCGAATTCCGATACTACCGGACAATCGGTGGGCAGCAAGTTACCTCAAGAACGTAAATCTAGCTAAAATGCGTTATCTAGTAAAGGCCTTTGTGGGTGCCATCGCAGGTCTGGGCCCGGTCGCCGCCGCGCTGGCCCAACCCGGCATACCTTGGAGCGCTACTTTCGAGGGGGCAAAGGACCAAGCCGCTCAGTCCGGCCGTCTTGTGATGGTCCACTTCTGGGCACCCTGGTGCCCCGTGTGCCTAGACACCGAACGCGATGTGTATAGCCAGCCCAGCGTGGCCGCTACGGTCCGCGCGACTTCCGTCGCGGTGAAGGTGAACCACGACGAGTCGCCGGAGTTGGCGGCACGCTACGGCGTCCGCCGTCTGCCGACCGTGGTCGTGCTTGCGCCGGACGGCACGCCCCTGGACCGCGTGGAGGGGCGGGTGACACCCCAACAGCTTTCCGACCGCTTAAAGCGGCAAACCAGCCCCGCCATGCCGTCCGGGCATCGTCAAGCGGTGCACGAACAACCGACCTTACAACATCATTCTACCCGCCCACCGGCCGGAATTCAACCCACCCACCAAAATCCGCCTTTAGGGCTCGACGGCTACTGCGCCGTCTCGCTCAGCGACGATCTCCTGGCAAACCGGCGTCGATGGGTGCCGGGCAGCAAGGCCCACGGGGTGATCCATCGCGGACGGACCTACCTGTTCGCCGACGCGGAAAAGGCGGCCCGCTTCTTCCAGGACCCCGACCGTTACGCGCCCATCCTGTCGGGGCGCGATGTCGTCGCGGCCATCGACGAAGGCCGCGCCGCCGAGGGACGGCGCCGCCACGGGGCGTTTTTCGGCAACCGGGTTTACCTGTTCTCCAGTGAAGCCACGCTGCAGCGCTTCGAGGATCAGCCGAACCGTTACGCCGACTCCGCCGTGCGGCTGTCTGCCCGGACGCCGCGCGCCCGGTAACGCCGGTTGAGGGCTCGCTCCAAAACAACCCGGTCAATTGGGGGGAACGAAGGACCGTTCACAGATTATGTGTTCTTCCTGATCGCGGGTGTTTATTCCTCGACCAGTCGTGCCAGGCGGACTACCTGAATGCGCACGCTTTCCAGGTTGGGGTTCAGCCGCAGCGCGCGGCGGAAACTCTCCAGCGCCGAGACGTAACTGTCCAGCCCCATGTACGCATGGCCCATGGTCGTGGCGGCGATATAGTGGTACGGGTTCATCTCCAGCGCCTCGTGGCAGTGGCGAATGGCCTCGGGATAATCCTGCAGGTGGAACAGGGCCGCGGCCCGCTGGTGCCACGCCTCGGCCAGGTGGGGCGCCTTGTCTAGAAGGGCCCGGGCGTGCCGGCTTGCCTCCCGGTACTGCCGGGCGGCGTTCATCCTCGATAGGAGCACCAACTGCCGCCGCTGCGACAAGGTACCGACGCGAAACCAGACCTTTCGAATGGCATCCTCGGCGAGCATGCGCACCTTGCGATCCTCGTCGAGCATCGCGCGGCCAAGTGTGTGGTTGGCCGTGTATTCGGCCACCTGGCCGAGGGCGAACACCGACGCCCGCCGAACCTCGCGGTCGGCATGGGCTGCAAGGCGCTCCAGGGTTCCCGCGTGGTAATGCCGCAACAAGCCGTCGACAAATGCGACGGCGTCCTGGCTGGCCAAATAGGCCTGATAGAGCGAGGCGATTAGCGGCTTCCGAATGCGTTCGATACTCACGGGTGCGGTCTCCGGGGGAACCCGGCCCTAGGGCCGACCACCGACGGGTGTGTCTGCTGCATGGGGTGGAAAACGGTTTATGTGTAGGGCCGGCTCCTAAAGCGGGTGGCTAACTTCGATTGTACTTGAAGATCGCGGGAAAATTCAACGAAAAACCCGGCCGACGGCGGATCGGGGTGGCTTTCGAGCCCGCTCCGCGCCACAATGAAGGTGCCAATGACGGAGATTCGTGCATGAGCCGATCCAATACCCCCCGGACAAGCCCCCCTATGCGGGTAACCCGTGGATGCTTGCTGTTGCTCGGCCTCGCACTGATAGCGGGAGGCGGCTACGCTGCGACCTTCGGGTCAACTCCTTCGGGGGGCTCTACGGACGGAAGGTCGAGAGCGTCCACACGGTGGACGACTGGCACCGCATTGGCACAGCGGCTGAACACGCCGGTTGGGGTAACCTTGGGCGGAAGCCCCCTGCGCGAAGGGCTTTACCGCTTCGGCAGAACCCAAGCAGTGGCGGTCCTGCTCGACCGGCGAATTGATCCGGGCCAGGAACTCGACGTAACGCTGAACCAGGTGCCTTTGCGCCAGGCGCTGCATCGGATCGCCGATGCGGGAGACATGGGGTTGGCCCAACTCGGGCCGCTGTTTTACTTCGGCCCGCCGCCGGCGGCCGCACGGCTGCGCACCCTGGCGGCCCTGAAGCGGGACGAGGTGCGGGGGCTTCCGCGCGAGCCCGCACGGCGCCTGGCCCAATCGCGGAGCTTTCGGTGGGACGACTTGGCCACGCCGCGCGACCTGCTCGGCACGCTGGCCCGGGAGGGCCGGTTCGACCTCGAGGGATTGGACCAAGTGCCGCACGATCTTTGGGCCGGGGCCGACCTTCCACCGCTCCCGCTGATCGACCGCCTGACGCTCATTGCAGCCCAATTCGACCTGACGCCTTCGATGTCGCCCGACGGAACCACCCTCCGCCTCGAGCCGCTCCCTTCCGAGGTGGCCGTGGTGCGGCGGTATCCCGGCGGGCCGGAGCCCGAGGCCACGGCGGCCCGGCTGGCCCAGTACGCCCCGGACGCAGAGATTCGCGTCTCGGGCGGCGGGGTTTTCGTCAAGGGGTCTATCGAGGAGCACGAGCAGATTTCGGCCTCGCGCCGTCCCCCGCGCGCGAAGCCAGACTCGCCGGCTGACGACGACCTGCGCCACACGCGGATCGAACGCTTTGCCGTCGAGCACCAGCCCGTCGGACCGGTGCTTCAGGCGATCGCGTCGCAACTGGGTCTGGAGCTGTCGATCGATCAGGCCGCAGTGCAGCGAGCGGGGGTCTCGCTGGAACAGCGGATCAGCATCCAGGGCGAGGGGGGGTCGGTCGATGAACTGCTCGAAGAGGTCTGTAGGGCGGCGGGACTGGCATTCCGTCGCAAGGGCCGGGTCGTCGAGATTCGGCCCCGCGAGTGACCCGTTCCGTAACCGTTGCCCTGACCGGCCGAAGCGGACAGTCCCCGTTCCGCGCCGGACAGGGCTACGCCAGCACGGCGACCAGCTCGTCGCGGATGCGCTGCTCGATGAGCCCTTTGAACATGGCGGCGGCAAAGGGCAATTCAGCGGCCACCCTCACACTCGAGGGCTCGACGGCCACCTTCCCGGCGACCTTCATTCCGACCGCCGAGAACCCGAAGGCCAGTTCGTTTTCCTGCCATTCTTCGCGAAAATCGCTTACTTGACCGTCGAACTGCTCGCGCACCGATTCGAGCTTGTCGCGCAGCCGTTTCAGGGCCTCTTCCAGGCCAAGTTGATGGGAAACGTCCATGGTCAATTGGGCCATAGGATCCAACCTTTTGTTCGTGGCTTGAGTAACCGTTCAGGGGGCGACGACGCAGTTTTCTCCGCTGTATGCGAAGGGGCTTGATTTTGGGTAATCCCGAGGGGAATGCCGGACTCCACGACCGGAGGCCTCACTCCGCACGCATCGCCGTCCCGTAGGCGAGCACCTCGATGCCCCCCGACTGCCTCTGCTGGCGTCCTTGTATTGTACTCGTTTCCACGCGCGCGTTCCACACCACGTTGGCGCCGGCCCTCTCCGCCTGACGCATCATGCGCACGACCGCCTCGCGCCGCGCGCGGGCGACCAGCGTTTCGTAGCTCCGCAGCCGGCCGCCGATCAACTTGCGCAACACGGCCGCGAATACCTTGAAATAATCGGTCGCGATGACCACCTCGCCCGTTACGAGCGTGGCGCCGGCGGCGTGCCAGTTTGCGGGCAGCCGCTTCAGGTCGGAAACGGCGATTCGCTCGGCCAGTTCCCGTTCGTCGGCTTCGAGGCGCCGGAAGTGCGCCCTCTCGACGCTGCGGCCAATGGCCCACGTAACGCCAAGCACGACCACAAAAACGATCAGAATATTCACGGTTGGGCTCCCGGCGGAATGCGTCAGGCGGGTTCCTCGCGCAGCACGACGGCGGTGCCGTAGACGTACAGTTCGGCGGCGCCGGCCGTGATAGAGCTGGTGGCGAAGCGGACGTTCAACACGCCGTTTGCTCCAAGCTCCTGCGCTTGTTCGAGCATCCGGCGGAGCGCCTCCTGCCGCGCGTCGACCAGCAGTTCGGTATACCCGCGCAATTCGCCGCCGAAGATGTTCTTGAAGCTGGCCGCGATGTCGCGGCCCACGTGCTTGGCCCGGACGGTACTGCCTTGCACCAGTCCCTTGACCTCGACGATCTGCCGGCCCGGCACGAACTCGGTGTTGACCACAATCACAGCAGGTCTCCCTGTGGCACGGGAAACTGCTCGCACAAATCGGCCACTTGGCCGCGAATTCGCTCGGCGAGCCGCTCATCGTCGGGGGCGCGCAGGACTTCGAGAATCCAATCGGCCACGGCGCGCAATTCGGCGGTCCGCATTCCGCGGGTGGTCAGCGCCGGCGTGCCGATGCGGATGCCCGACGGGTCCAGCGGCTTGCGCCGGTCGAAGGGGATCATGTTCTTGTTCACTGTGATGCGGCACCGGTCCAGCGCCGCCTCGGCCACCTTCCCGCTGACGCCCAGCGATGTGACGTCGGCCAGGACGAGGTGGTTGTCGGTGCCTCCGCTGGCCAGCCGCAGCCCGCCGGCGGCGAGCGCTTCGGCGAGGGCCTGCGCGTTTTCGATCACCTGCCGGCCGTACTGCCGGAACTCGGGGCGCAGGGCTTCGCCGAAGCACACCGCCTTGGCCGCGACAACGTGCATCAGCGGCCCGCCTTGGATGCCGGGGAAGACGGCCCGGTCGATGTCGCGCGCCGTTTCAGCCCCGCACAGGATCATGCCGCCGCGGGGGCCGCGCAGCGTCTTGTGCGTGGTCGTGGTCACGTAGTCGGCCACGGGTACGGGGTCGTCGTGCACGCCCGCGGCCACCAGCCCGGCGTAGTGGGCCATGTCGACCATGAGCTTGGCGCCGCACTGGCGTGCAATTTGGGCGAACTCGGCGTGGGGGATTTCCCGCGGGTAGGCGCTGGCGCCGGCGACGATCAGCTTCGGGCGGTGTTCGCGGGCCAGTGCGGCCACCTGGTCGAGGTCGATCCGGTGCGTGTCGGGCCGCACGCCGTAGGCCTGGAACCGGTAGAGCATGCCGGAAATGTTCAGGTGCATGCCATGCGTCAGGTGCCCGCCGTGTGCCAGGTCGAGCCCGAGCACCACGTCGCCCGGCTCCAAGACGGAAAGGTACACGGCCGTGTTGGCCTGGGCGCCGGAGTGCGGCTGAACGTTCACGTGTTTGGCGTCGAAGAGTTGCTTGGCGCGGTCGCGGGCGAGGTCCTCGGCGCGGTCGGCAAACTCGCATCCGCCGTAGTAGCGTTTGCCGGGGTAGCCTTCGGCGTACTTGTCGGTGAGCACCGAGGCGCAGGCCGCCCGCACCGCGGGCGACGAGTAATTCTCGCTGGCGATCATCTCCAGGCCGCTTCGCTGCCGCTGCATTTCGCCGGCAATCGCGTCCCAGAGGTGTGGGTCCTGTTCAGGCAGAGGATTCATGAAGGTCTCGCTGTGTTATGGCTGTTTTTGTAATTGGGGGGCTCCACATGCCCTCCTGGAGGCGATTGCTGGTTCGTAGGCAACCGTTCACGGGGGACTGTCCCAATTTTCGCGGCGGAGAATGTATTTTCCGTGACCGGCAACCCATCCTTGCCCACCGATTGTACGTGGATTGGGACGGGACGGGAATCGGTAGGGTCGGGTTGGTTGTGGCAGATCAGGTTATCGAAGGGGTAAGCCGGGCATTGGACACTGCAAATTAGGGATGGTTGGCCCCCTCACAGGTACCCAAGGCGGCCGTTCGTTACGTTTCGTTGGAACACCGGCAACCGACAGTAGGCCCATAACCGGACGAGAAAGAGCCATGGGTAATATAGCGTTTGGGCTCTTCCGTTTCTGGGGGCAGACTGCTCTTCCGGGGGACGGCACAGCGGCTTGTGCCTACTACATTGAGGCGGCATGCACCCACAAAAAAAAGGGCCGAGTTTTGCCGGGGGGCGACCGTGTCGTTTTATTGGGCACCTTGGTGTGTAAACGATGGCAGGTCTTACAGAGCCCGGCCCCAGGCACTCCTTCCGGCCGGCCGGGTGCCAAAGGCACGGAGCGTAAACCCTAAACCGTTATTCGCTAGAGGTTTACGTTAATCCACCCCCCCTCCGCCCCGGAAAAATGGGGCGCCGGCCCCCGCTCTTGGCACACTAGTTGCATTAGCCTTCCGGCTGTGGTAAGCTAAATGTTACCGAAACCTTTTCTACCACGGCGGGTGGGTTTTCCGGCTAGGGCTGGCAACTATCATTCGAGCGGGTTCCGGGCTGACGCAGTCCGGCCCGCGGCGGCCGGCACGGAAAATCGTGCTTTCCGGGGTGAACCGAACGCAACCAACTCCCGTATCAAAATGAACGGCACGATTGAACAAATGCCTACGCGTGCCTCACAACCAGACTTGCCCGAAAACTGGTCCGATGAGGAGCTGATCCTGGGGTATCAGTCGGAGGGCGACCGGCGCGCGTTCGACGAACTGGTCCACCGGTATGAGCGGGAATTGTACAGCTATCTCCGCCACTACCTGGGCGACGAACAGGTGGCCGAGGACGTCTTCCAGCACACGTTCCTCCAGGTGCACCTGAAGTGCGACCACTTCGAGCCGGGCCGGAAGTTCCGCCCCTGGCTCTACACGGTCGCCATTAACCAGGCGATCGACATGCAGCGCCGCAATCGGCGGCACCGCATGGTCAGTCTGGACAAACGTCTGCGGACCGGCGCCGAGGAAGGCACGGGGGCTCTGGTCGACCTGCTCGACGGCGAGAGTCCCGGCCCCGGCACATTGGCCGAAGACGCCGAGCAGAGTGAAGAAGTCCGCCGTGCGGTCGACGAGCTGCCCGAGACGTCCCGGCAGGCGGTGCTGCTGGTGTACTTTCAGGGGATGAAGTACCGCGAAGCCGCCGAGATCCTGTCGATCCCCGTTGGAACCGTCAAGAGCCGACTGCACGCCGCCCTTGGAAAGCTGACCGAGATCCTTTCCCGCAACCACCTTCCGAAATGACCCCATGAGTCCGATTGATCGAGAGCAATTACTCGGCTATTTGCTCGGCGCGTTGGACGAAGACGAACATTGCCACGTCGAAACGCGCCTTGAACGAGAACCCGAACTGCTCCGGAGCCTGGAGTCGGTCCAACATTCGCTCCAGCCGCTGAAGCGCGTGCCGCGGTTCTACGAACCGCCGGCGGGGTTGGCCTCGCGAACGTGCCGCAGGGTGCTGGCCGAGCGCGGCCGGGAGGCGCCCCTGCCGCAACTCAGCCCGTGCCCGGCCTCATCCCGGGGCTCGCAGAGGTTCCGGTTCGCCGACTTGGCCATTGGGTTGGCCGTCTTGCTGGCGGCCGCCGCGCTGCTCGGCCCGGCACTGCAGAGCACGCGGTTCAACGCCCGCCTGCACACCTGCCAGGACAAACTCCGTCACTTAGGCGTCGCCCTGACGCAATACAGCGATCGGCACGGCGGCTACTTCCCCGCGGTCCCGCCCCAAGGCCGGCTCGCCACCGCCGGCATCTACGCGCCGGTGCTGTTGGAGCACGGGCTGCTGACGGAATCGCACCAGGTGATCTGCCCGGGGTCGCCGTTGGCCGAGGACCGCCAGTTTCGCGTGCCGCGCCTGTCGGAAGTCCGGCTCGTCAGTGGCGAGCGCGCCGGCGAACTCTGCCGGCAGATGGGCGGCAGCTACGGCTACAGCCTAGGCTACGTGCAGGACGGCGCGTACCACGCCACGCGCAACCGTCATCGCCGGCACTTCGCGCTGCTGTCCGACCGGCCGAGTCTCCATATGCCGGAGTTCCAGACCGTGAACCACTCCGGGCGGGGCCAAAACGTGCTGTTCGAGGACGGCCACGTCCGGTTCCTCGAATCGCCGAAGGCGCCGTATTCTTCCAATCACCTGTTCACCAACGACGAAGGCCGCATCGCCCCCGGCACGCACAAGGACGATTCGGTCATCGTCTCCAGCACGGCCTATCCGCTGTTCCGCAACAGCCATTCGGAGCCCGCACAGTAGGAGCGGCGGAGCGCGGCCATGCTTCCGCGCGGCGTGCCGGCTCTACCCTTATTCCCACCTGGCAAGCTGGGTAAAACCACCTTGACCCGACCGGGAGCATCCGGCACAATTGCCCTGCCATGTGGATTTTCACCCGATATGTCGTCTGGGAGGTGGTCAAGTTCTTCTTGGCCGGCCTGGTCGTGCTCACCCTACTGGTGACCGTGGGCATGGGCGTCAAGGAAGGACTTTCCAAGGGGCTCCCGCCCATGGTCATGCTCCGCACCATGCCCTTCATGGTCCCGGAAATGCTGGGCATTACCCTGCCGGTAGCCATGCTGTATTCGGTGTGCACGGTGTTCGGGCGAATGGCCGGGACGAACGAGATCGTAGCGTTGAAGTCGCTGGGGATCAGCCCCATGGCCGCCATCTCGCCCGTGCTGGTGCTGGCGGTCTTTCTGAGCCTCGTGACGGTGGGTATTTACGAAGTGGCCGCCGTCTGGTGCCGGCCCGCCGTGCAGCGCGTCGTGGTCGAGTCGATAGAGGACATCGCCTATGGCATGCTCCAGGCCAACCGTTCGTTTCAAACCGACGGCCTTTCCGTCACGGTGAAGCGGGTCGACGACCGCCGCCTGGTCAAACCCACCATTTCCATCACGTCGCGGGGCAATGAGCCCTCGCTGACCCTCTCGGCCGAGGAGGCCGAACTGCGGGCCGATTTCGACGAGCGCGTGCTGAACATCTACTGCCGCAACGGCGAGGTCGACGTCGAGGGGCAGGTGCGCATCAGTTTCCACGATACGCAGAAGTACGCCGTCCCCTTCCAGGAGCCGCAGCGACTCGTCCATCGCAGTTGGATGGCCACCCGCGAGATCCCCAAACACGTACGCGAACTGCAACAGTCGCTCGCCCAACAGCAGGACCGGCTCGGGGACCGCATCGCCGCCGGCGAGACACCCTCCGAGGCCGAGTGGCACCAGCTCGAGCAACTCCGCTGGCGCATCGCCCGCCTGCGCACCGAACCGTTCCGCCGATGGTCGAACGGGTTTACCTCCCTGTGCTTCGTCCTAATCGGAGCGCCGGTGGCGATGATGCGACGAAACGCCGACATTGTGGCGACATTTTTCGTTTGCTTTCTACCCATTCTGGTAGTATACTACCCCCTCCTAATGCTCAGCGAGACACTGGCCAACTCCGGAACACTGCCGCCGTGGTCGTTCTGGCTGGGCAACGTCGTGCTGGTCGCTCCCGGGCTTATTTTGCTACGTCGCGTCGTTCGATACTGAGCCCGGCCGACTACCGCCATCTTCCCCCTTACTTCCCCCCGGGCTTGCCCCGGCCGGCTTCCCATCACGGCCGCCAGGCCCGTCGAGGCCGGGTGCCGGCGAGGGTGGCCGGGGCGCAGCTCAGCGGGTATATTCATGGCATCATGAACGCTCCGCCAGAAATCCGGCAGCTCGTCGAGCGGTTCCAACTGCACCGCGAGGCGTACCGGTCGGCACAGTACAACGAAACCCAGGTCCGCCGCGAGTTCGTCGATCCCTTCTTCAAGGCGCTCGGCTGGGACGTCGACAACGAGCAGGGTTACGCCGAAGCCTACAAGGACGTCATCCACGAGGACGCGCTGAAGGTCGGCGGCAGCACGAAAGCGCCCGACTACTGCTTCCGCATCGGCGGGGTGCGAAAATACTTCGTCGAGACCAAGCGGCCCTCGGTCAACCTCAAAGAGGACCCCGAGCCCGCCTATCAGCTTCGCCGCTATGCCTGGTCGGCCAAGCTGCCGCTGTCGGTCCTCACCGACTTCGAGGAACTGTGCGTCTACAACTGCCGCGTCCGCCCCCACAAGACCGA
>PWXP01000475.1 GCA_003561895.1 Planctomycetaceae bacterium
AGCTTGCGCGCCTTGATCTCCTCGATGTTTTCGGCGTATGCCATCCCGCGGTCCACAACCACCGTCGTTCCCGGACGCAATGCTACCCGTTGGGCCAACAAGTCCAGCATTTCCCCTAACGCCTTCCTGTCCTGCACGTTGCCGGGAAAGCTCTCATGGGCTACCGGAAAGCCTTCGCGACCAACGACCAGGCCGATCACAACCTGCTTGCAGTAGGAAAGCAAGCCCAATCGGCGCGGATTTAGTCACTATAATGCCCCGGCTCAGAGGCCAACCACCTTAAAACCCGAAGAAAACCACCCTCAACCCCTCAAAACCCGCCGAAAACGGCCGGGAGCCTGCTTGCCACCCGCGGAAGTTGGGCTTGCGCCCTCCGGCTGATTTCCGACCCGTGAACGCTTACTGGATCAGGAATGCAACGCCCTTTTCGAGGCGGCTTCAAAGAAGCGGTTAGGACGGTCCTGAACCACCCTCCGCCGCCCGATTCGCCGTCGCCCTCATCGGTCTGCACGTTGAGCACCGCCGTGATGCCGAAGTCGGACTTCAGCCGCTCGATGTTTGACGAACTCGTGGGGCAGGAGCCCAGGACGCTATTCGGGAGGAGGGGGTCACAGTCCATATCGGTGGTGGGCCCTCATTGGTAGGGGTGGTTTCCATCGTCGTATTGACGGCTTTCTTATCCTACCGTATAATCGAGCAGGACAATTGAGGGCTGGAATTGGGGCCCCATGGTTTTCCGCTGAGGGGACGGCATAACGTCTTTTGGAGACGGCACGGGAAACGGAACCGTTCGATCCCCGCCTGCGATGGCGATGACGAGACCGATGCCGAAGAGGTCGAAGACATGGCGAAAGACGACATTCGCCAATGCACCCGTGACCTGCTTCTGGTCGAATGGGCGAGGGAGTTGCTCCTGGACGAAGGAAAGTAGAAGATGGACGACCAAGACGACCAAGACGACCAAGACGACCAGACACCTGACCATGAGAGTTTCGCTGCCTTCGAGGACAACCTCTCTGTAGTGCTGTCTGAGTGTCATCAGAGGATCGTTGCCACGCTTCGGAGTGCCAACCTTACGGAAGGTAAGCTGAAGCTGGCGTCGAAGCACATCACTCACTTGCTCGCCCAGGCAACCGACGAGTTGAAACGCTCGAAGCAGGGCAACGTGCGGGACCGCCTGGAGAAGGTGTGTGAAGATGCCGAAAGGCTGGTGGCTGACTTGTCCCGGGCACCCGACCAGGACAGCAGTGAACCGCCATGACCTGGTTGGTCATCGGGCGATTTGGTGCCAAACAGATGAGCATTTCGAGAAAGGGCCGGCTGTGCCATGATTCGGGACGAAATGGAGGCCATCTACCGCAACACGCCGGCAGGAGACATCCCGTGGAATCTTCCGTCCCCGCCCGAGGCACTCGTTGCGCTGGTCGAAAGCGGGCAGGTCCAGCCCTGCAAGACCATTGACCTGGGATGCGGGGCGGGAAACTACGCCATCTACCTTGCCAGCGTAGGGTTCGACGTGACTGGCGCGGACATCTCTCCTTCGGCAATCGCTCTCGCTGAGGCCAAGGCAAAGAAGAACGGCGTCACTTGCAGGTTCGTGGCAGCCGATACTCTGGGCGGTCTGCCGGAGATCACCGAGTCCTTCGCCTTCGCCTACGACTGGTCGCTGCTGCACCACGTCTTTCCCGAGGATAGGAAACGGTACGTCGAGACCGTGCATCGGCTACTTACTCCAGGTGGGAAGTACCTGTCGGTCTGCTTCAGCGAGAAAGATGCCGGCTTTGGCGGCACGGGGCAGTTCAGGACGACTTCGATCAGCACGATGTTGTATTTCTCGTCCGAGGATGAACTGCGAGACCTCTTCAATCCCTACTTCGAAGTCACGACGTTGAAGACGATCCAGGTGGAAGGCAAACGAGAGCCGTGCTTGATGAACTTCGCCTTCATGGAAAAGAGACCGATATGACCTACATCATGGTGGACGTAGAGGTGCAGAAGTTACGGAAACGTCGATTTCTAGGGGGAGGAACTAGCGCATGACGGCTTGAAAACGTACCCCATCGCACACGATGCGGTGTATCTGGACGCCGACATCGACGCGCTGACACTGCGCGCCGTGGCAGAAGCGACATGCCTGCCTCATCGCGTCGGACTGCTCATGGCCAGCGAGGCGCTTCTGGCGTCACGATCAGCCCAGGCCCGTCGCCCTAAGTCCTTACGGCGCAAGCGGCCTTGACCTGCCAGGAGCGCCGAAGGCAATCGTCATCACCAACGTTCCTGAGCCCAGTTGTCTCGTGCTGCTGGCGCTAGCGGGGATTGCACTGATGCGTCGAAGGCGGCCTGGCCAAGTAAGCGCTCACAAATGACGCCCTTACACGTTCCCCAGCCCTGGGACGGGTAGTCGATGCAGCGATTCGTTGCTTGATTCGGGCTAGAGCGTACAGCCCGGTGGGGTGGTCGTCAGCCAACAACTCCACGGCCAAAACTCCCCCTTGACTCTCCATTTCCTCTCGTCTATAGTTGATTTCTGTGGGAAGGATCACTTTTCCTATCCCTAGATCGCCCTGGGGTTGAAGCAGAAGAGCGCTAGCCCCTGGGACAACATCGAAGAAAAGTATCCCGTGAGAAGTGTGGTGCACGGTGTCGTGGTCAACGTGATGAGTTACCGGGCGTGCGGCGCTGGGCCGGGATGAAACGTGAACCCCCAAGGGAAAGGAGCAGCGCATTATGTTGTGTCGAAGATCATGGATTGTAGCACTGGCCGTGCCCGGGCTGATTGCCTTGTTGTCGGCTTCCAGCGGGGCCTCCGAGCCCGGGCGCCTGCCCAACGTGGTTATTATCTTCACGGACGATTTGGGCTACGCCGACCTGGGCGTGTACGGCGCTGAGGAGATCGCCACGCCGCACCTCGATCGCATGGCGGCCGAGGGCGTGAAGTTCACCGACTTCTACGTGCCCGTCTCCGTCTGCACGCCCAGCCGCGCCGCCCTGTTGACCGGCTGCTATCCGCCACGGGTGTCGACGGTGGGCGTCTTGTTCCCGCGCCACAAGGTCGGCCTCAACCCCGAGGAATACTCGATGGGCCGCATGTTCCAGGACCGGGGCTACGCGACCGCGTGCGTGGGCAAGTGGCACCTCGGGCACCTGCCCGACTTCCTGCCCATG
>PWXP01000008.1 GCA_003561895.1 Planctomycetaceae bacterium
GGTGCCGGCCCCACGGGTCTTCCGAGGCATTCGCCGGGTCGTCGAACGAGTATTGGAACTCCGGGACCCCGTCGTAGCAGATGTCCATGAAATGCGGGAAGTCCCGGAACGCCCGGGGGCCGTCGAACACCGGTTCATCGACTTCCGCCGCCTCAGGCGCATCCTTCGGGTACTCCCGGCCGTCCGGGGCCACGATCACCCGCTCCAGTTGCTGCTTCAGCCACGCCTCTTCCTCGGCCGTGAGGTTCGGCAGGACTTCTGCGAACTCCAGGTAGTTGTTGGCCATGGGTTACCTCATGGGTTTGAATGGTTTACGAGCAATCGACGGGCAAGACTCGGATTCCTCGCAGTAGGGATCCCAGGCTTCCAGGTCGATCAGGAGCGCCAGTCGCCAAAGACGCTGCATGAACTCCTTGACCGCCTCTTTGGGGCGGTCGATTCCGGCGAAGGCCGGGTGGTCGTCGGGCCACTGCCCGAGTACGGCTTCGCACGTCTCGGCGAATCCCTCGGCGGTGACGAGCGTATGGGGCGAATCGCCCCATACGTACCGTTTCTTTTCGTGCAGCGTCGTAAGCAACGGGGCCTGCCATGCCTCGGGGACGATATTGGTCACATCGACGAACGGCACGGTGTGGACCTGCAGATCGGGCCACAGTGGTTCTTCTTGGTTAGCCATGGATTACCTCGTTGGATAGGGGTGAAAGGATCGGGGCATGGCCGGCAGATTCGACTCAGTATTCCAGGTCGACCAGGATACCGTCCAGTTGCCGCACACGATTGGTTTACTCTCCAGCAACCCTGCGGATGGCGGCGCGGACAACGGTAGCGGCGCGATGCAAGGCTCGTCGGTAGCAGCCGGGGAGTACGTTCTGGTCTTGGTCGAGCGCTTCGATGCTCTCGGCTTGGACCACCAGGGATTGCAGGGCGGTAAACAAGGCGGGGGCCTCCGCAATCAGCCGGGCGTTGCCGTCCAGGTATTCCGGGCACAAATATCCCATGGCGGTACGGGCGGCCGTGTAATCGACGGTGCAGACGTGGCAGTCGTCGGAAACCACCTTCGTGATGCTCCGGCCCCGGCGGTCCCGGAAGACCTGCACCCGCCAGGGGCCCGGCTTGTGCTGCGGTCGCACGGTCCGGCCGTCCAGTATCGGGGTGTCTGGCTCTCCGATGTTGTTGGTGCGGCTGTTGCTCATACGCGCTCCTTCCAGCCCGGCGTGCCGGCCGCCTCCAGGTGCTCGAAATTCGGGAATTCCAGGATGCCGGCCTCAAGCGAAAGGCCATTGCCTTGGTTCTCCAGGGCGTCCTTCAATTGGCCGGCCCACCGGGCCATATCGGCGTTCCACTCGCCGACATGCCGGGCCAGCGCCTCGACATTCCGTTCCTCCCAATAGTCCCCTTCGTCCGAGACGGACTCCAGGATGCCCAGCTCCTTGGCCCGGTCGAGCAGCTTCACGACCGCCAGGTGGCAGCGGAGGAAATGCGGCACGCCCCCGTACTCGGGGTTCGATGCGTACACGGTCTTGCAGAAGCTGCCCCAGAACCAGCCGCTGAGCCGGGTGCGGATGCGGTGAGGCCGACCGTGGGTGTAATCGCAACCGGGGGCCACCGGACCATGGATGTCGATGGTTTCCGGATAGCGGCAGAACCCGAAGTTGGCCTGTTCACAGCCTTCGCCCGGCCAGGTCGAAAAGGCGATGACGTGCGTCGGGGCCACCGAGTAGCTGTACCTCCGGTGACGCGGGTGATCGACGTACTGCGACGACTGGATCAGCAGCCAGCGGTTGGGGTCCTCTCGGTCGCACCGTTCAAAGTCGCAGTCCGGCCCGGTGAACTCCTGCAGGTCGCCGACCTCCTTGAAAGGCAGGTCGAGCGCTCGGTCGCGGAGCCGCGCGAGCTGCTCGCGCACCCTTTCGGGCTTGCGGGCGCGCGAACGAAGACAGTAATGGATGGTCAGTCCCATGATGGGCTTGTGTGGGAGTCCCTCGCTTTTGGGCAGCAGCGCTTCCATTTTGGCTTGCACGCGCGGATGCCGGTGATGAAAACGCTCGTAGCGAAGCTGCGCCACTTGTTCTTCCGTGAACGTGATTCGGATCATGACCACCTCCATGCCAGGCCGGTCAGGTACGTGAGAGGAAACTTCCCACGCCCAGGTTATACGGCGCATCGGCCACGCAGGTGAACAGCAGAATTCCGGCTGTGGGCTTCCATCCAGGCGCGCCGCGTGCCTCCGCTGCGCGCGACGATCCCGGTTGGATTTTGGGAAACGGTCCCCGAACAGGCCACGGAACAGGGCGAAAACGGGCGAGGATGGCGGCGTTCCACTCGCATTGTTCGGCGTGGTCGTGATTGTGGCATCCAGGCGCGCCGCGTGCCTCCGCTGCGCGCGACGATCCCGGGTGGATTTTGGGAAACGGTCCCCGAATAGGCCACGGAGCAGGGCGAAAACGGGCGAGGATGGCGGCGTTCCACTCGCATTGTTCGGCGTAGTCGTGATTGGGGATTGCAACCAACTCTGTCGGTGGGGTGGTGCTATATGTTGTGGTTTTATCGCACTACGAGCACCACACAATATAGGCTTCGTTTGACAGGAATTGTCGGGCTTGGGATATTGGGGGTAAAGCGTTGGGCGATCTGGCCGATGTGGTGCCGAGTGTTGCCCATTGGGCAGTTTCAGACGCGACGCCACAAAACTGTGTCAGGCGTTTGACACCCGTCCGGCTTTGGTTTATCATAAAGGTTATGTTGGCAGTCGGCCTGTCGGCCGCGGCGAAGCGTGCCCGCCGTCAAAAGCGCAAAAACGGCACGCGGCAAGCATACCACCCGCGGCGGCAGTCATCTGCGCCCGCCTACGCCGCCGCGACCCCACCCCACCAACCGCCCCAAGCGAGGGGGCATTCCCCCCAGGAGACCAAGTGATAATGCTTCGAAGACGAGTTTCGTGGGCCGCCCTGTGCGCGGCGATGGTTCTGCTGGTGGCCGTCGGCGTGCGGGCCGACTTCGTCACGATCGGCAACCCGCACAACGACGCGGCCAGTGCGGACAACACGTCGCACGGCCTCTCGGGCGCGTACGGCTACGGCGCCGTTCCGTACACGTACCAGATCAGCCGAACGGCGGTGAGCATTGCCGAGTGGGACCTGTTCTACGGCGATGGGACCAGCA
>PWXP01000613.1 GCA_003561895.1 Planctomycetaceae bacterium
CACGCCGGCCAACTCGCCCCGCTCGTTGAAGATCGGTCCGCCGGAATCGCCCTGGCGGGCCGATGCGGTCAGTTCGACCAATTCGAAGGGATGGCGTCTGCCGGGCGAGAGGTATTGAGTGCAGCGGCCCGTGGCCACTCGATACTGCCCCGGCCCGTACCCGGCAATGGCCAGCGGCTCGCCGGGCCGCGGGGGCCTGGCGGCCAGGGGAATCGGATCGGCGCGGGGCTGCCAGATGACCAGCGCGGCCAAGTCCCAATCGCGGTCGACCCGGGCGATGGCCGCCGCCGACCGAAAGCCGTCGGGGAACACCACCGTGGGCGGCGCGGCGGCATCGCGGACCACGTGCCAGTTGGTCAGCACCAGTCCGAACGATTCGGTCACCGCCACCAGGGCGCCCGACCCGTGCGACCGCCCCGACTTATCGTCCACAATCACCCGGACGACGGCCGGATGGACGCGCGCTTCCCTGGCCTGGGCCAGGGCGAGCGGCGCGTGGAACACCGCCCCTGAAAGCAGCACGGCGACGCGCAGCGCGCGCCAATTGCGAGAAGGGGGTGGGACCTCGCGATTCCGGGGAGGATCGTTGCACGGACACATGGGCATTATCGGAAAGCCTCCACCCCCGATGACTTCTTCGACGGCCGACCCGTTCCGGGTTCAGCGGATGGCCGGCGTCCGGCAGAACCGGTGGAACAAGCATTTCAAGCCCCGCCTGCATACAAGAGCGCTTGGCCACGGTTTGCGCCCGTGGCAAGTTCGGGAGAACCGGCACAGGAAGACCCTAGCTGCGACGTTGGGCCGAATTGGAAGAACAACCATGGCCACTGGATTGCCGCCACGCTGCCGTCGGACCCGGGTGCATGGCCCCTTGACCGCAGTCGCCTCGAATGTTTCGCCGGGACCGCAGGCTCCTATGCCGCCAAGAAGCCGGGCGAGCACGTGCACCTGCACAACCTCAAGAGCGACTACCTGCCCACCTAAACCCTCGACGACGGCAAGACCTACGTGACCGAGGCGAAATGGTAACGACCCCGATAAGCCTTCAGGGGCCGGCCGGGGACTGGTCCATTTTTCGGCCAACCGACGCTTTTCCAGAACAAGACGATGTCCGAAAACATGGACCTGCCCCCTTCGCGTACCCGCTACCCTTCCTCCGCCCGGTCGGCGTCGACCTCCTCCTTCGTGAGGTCCCGCAGGCGGATGTTGCGGACGGCGCCGCTGGTTTGCCAGGTGGAGATTCCCAGCGGGCGGCTCGGTTCCGATTCGAAGCGCACCCCGAACTGATGCCCCTCGCGCGGATGCTCGACTACCTTCTCGTCGTCGATCCACGCGGTGATCTTGTGGTCGGACACGCGGATGCGGATGTCGTACCACATTTCATCCTGGAAGTTGTGGAACGTGGTGGTCAGGTTGTCGGAGGCGTCGTAGAAGTCGACGTTGGAGAGGCCCACGATGGTGCCGCCCCAGCCGCCGACGACCAGCGAACAGTGCTCTTCGCCCACTGGAAACGTGGTGGTGCCGAAGAAGTCGTGCCCGGCAAGCCGTTGGGCTTGAAGCCGAAGCTCGTAGTTGGTCTGAGGCGGCGTTCCAACGAACGTGACGCCGGTCATGTCGTGCCCCAGCTCCATGACGATCATGCCGTCGCGCCCTTCGACCTTCCCTTGGCCGCCGAACTCCGTCGGCTCCCAGTTCTTCAACGTCTCGCCGTCGAAAAGCGACTGCCACGGATCGGCCTGGGCCTGCTCGGCGGGCTCGACCCCCGGTGCGGGACACGGGGCGCACACCACCCGACGACGCAGCACTGGCCGGCCCCGTACGACCCGCGCACGGCAACGGCCCAACAATCGTGGACGGCGGCGGGTCACCACCCGTGCACGGCAGCGGGCCAACAGACGCGGACGGCATCGGAGCACGCGGGCCGGACGGCACCTCGGTGGAGCGCACACGGCCGGCGTCTTGGGCGGGGCCACTTCCGGCACTACTTCCGGCTCTTCGTCCGGTACCACGTCCGGCTCTTCGTCCGGCACCACGACCGGCGGAAGCAGGTCGCTGGGGCTGGGCGTCGGCGCTTCCACGTCGTTGTCGTTCGCGTCCGGCGCTTCCGCGTCGTTGTCGTCGGCAGCCGGCGCTTCCACGTCGTTGTCGTTCGCGTCCGGCTGGGCTACCGCCAACAGCGTCGGCGCTCCGAACACACCTACCAATAGCCAGGCCACTGCAAAAATTGCGATCGCCCAGGGCCGAATAACCGGCCGGTTGGGGGGGGTCCTTCGCTTCATTGTCATTCCTCCCTTACATCAACAGGGTCCAAGTGAAGTTCCCATGAGGTCCGGCGGGCAGGAACCATCCCATAGCAAGGTTTCTGCCGCTATCGCCGCACACTCTACCTACGTATCATAGTTTGTCGCATCGCGGGCAAGAAGTCCAGCGGGTTTTTTCCGCCCCGATGGTCTTCCGCACCACCTCTGTTACAATGCCCTCTACTCAATGGACGCCGCACGGAGGAACCTTTGCCCGACGTATTCCAATATCTCCACACCGTCCAGGCCAGCGAGGCCGACCCGTTGGGCCACGCCAACAACGTGGCGTACGTCGAGTGGATGCAGCAGGCGGCAATGGCGCACTCGGCGGCCGTGGGCTGGCCATGGCAACGGTACAAGGATTGCGGCTGCGGCTGGGTGGTGCGCCGTCACCACATCGAGTATCGCCAACCTGCCTTCCCCGGCGACCACGTCGTGGTGGAAACCTGGGTGGCCACCCTGGAGAAGGTCACGTCGTTGCGGCGCTATCGCATCCGGCGACCCGCCGACGGCAAGCTCCTGGCCCGCGCGGAAACCAAGTGGGTCTTCGTCAACTTTGCCACGGGGCAGCCGGTGCGCATTCCGGCGGAAATGACCGCGGCGTTCACCGTCGTGGTGCATGAACTTGCAGAACCGGGATAAATCCATGACGCTCCATGCCGTATACCGCCCGTCGCTTGCGCTGCTGACCGACCTGTACCAGCTTACCATGGCCTCGGCCTACTGGAAGAACGGGATCGACCAGCGGGAGGCGGCCTTTCACCTGTTTTTCCGCAATGCGCCGTTCGGCGGAGGCTATACCATCGCGGCGGGCCTGGCCGCCGCCGCCGAGTACCTGGAGCAGTTCCACTTCGAGG
>PWXP01000527.1 GCA_003561895.1 Planctomycetaceae bacterium
GAGGTAGGCGACGTGGGAACCGTCGTGGAACTGCTCCCGCCCGACGGCGCCGAGGTCGAGTTCCTCGACCGGACCGGCAAGACGCGCTGCCTTGCCACCTTTCGCCTCGACGACCTGCTCGTGCTCAATCGCCGGCGAACCCCGGTTGGATAGTAGCCTTGGGCAAATCGGGACCAATAGGCGGTGGTTTGAATCACGCGTAGCCGAAAGCACCCAACGATCGACCGATGAACGTTGCCCATGATTCCGACCGTTCACGCTGGCCGCCCGCACAAAAAAACAGCCGGCGGATATAGGGTCTCGCCGGGCAAGTGCCCGACGACCACGCGGCGTGAGGCCGAATTTCGTCCACCAGCTACCACTACTATACTCTTCGCCTCCGACGAGGGCAAGCCACAAGAAAAGCGGACACCTCGCCCGGAGTCAACTGCTCCATGCCCCCCCGATGGTGCGGGCGCGGGCGATTCGACCGGCCCGCCCCTTTTTGCGGGCAGGCCGGGCATTATGAAAAACGGCGCCGGGGATATAGGGCCGGCCCGCTTTCGCGGGCCGACCACACGGCATGAAGCCGAGTTTCGTCCTCCGGCTGCCCGTAGTATCGCGCTCGTCGGCACCGCCGTCAAGGGCTGACCCGGGGCGAGAAGGCCAATAGGCCGGGGCACCTCAAAAGGACCCTTGCCGAAACACTTCCCAAAAAACCAAGTACCCCGCGAGGGACGCCGGAGAAACCGCCCGGGGGGCCACGATTGACTGTGCGTTCTTACCTGGAAAGGACTTCTGACTGTGGCAACCCCTTGCGAGCTTGCTCTCTTCGGGTCCGTTGGACAATTGCCCAAGCCGCCGAACTGTGCTCCCCACCCGCACCCCGGTCACCTGCCCCGGGCGGGTCATAGACCGCGCTCCGGAAAACGCCGGTGGGGGCGGGTTGACAGCGGCGTCGGCGGGCGGCCAGAATGGGGATGTTGAACAAGCGGCGCGGTGCATTTGCTGTCCTTAACTGGAGGCCACCTTACGGCCATATCCGCTGGACCATTGTGCGGGCAAGAACGCGCAAGCATATGTCGGCGCGCAACCTCCCTGCTGCAATAGCCCTCCAAGTGCCGCCGTGACTCTCAACCATAGCCCCCCGGGCGTGCGGTGAGTACAATGGAGTACACTTGATTTATCTGGCGGCTCGACACTAGCGGTTTGACACGGACCTGTTCCCCAATCGGGGGGCTGTTCATCGGAGATGGCAAGCATGGCCAAACGTACTTTCGTCATACCAACGTCGTTCCACTTTCGCGCCATGGCGGAGAGCCTTGCGCAGAACGAAGACTTCCTTCGGGACGCATCCGACGTGTTACGCATCGAGCCACCCGTCTTTGAGCAACTCGTCCGTCGACTCGCCGAACCCCGATTTCTGGACCGCACGGAAATCCGCAATGTCGTCGTGCGCACACTGGGGGACAGCGAACTGGCACAACGAGTGTCCGGACTCATCGGCCGACTTAGTGCTATGGTGCGACAGGCTGACGAGCCAGCAGGGGAGGCACTGCGTTTCCTGCGCGAAGCGTTAGCCGACAAGTGTGAGGAAGAAGACGTTCAACAGCGTTCACAAATTGCAGACAGGTTGGAACGGCTGATTCTTGAACCACCGGGGCTGACCCAACAACACAAGGCCGAGCAACTGGCGTCCCTGGTTGAAGCCGAGTTAGATGAGGCACAACTCATCTGTGACGTGCGCCCTGTTTTCGACGACGAGCGCACCCAAATTCAGGGGGCCGTGCCGATCTCGCGCTTGATTCTGGACCTGACGCGATCTGATGGGAGTTCGGTGCGGACCGAGGTTGGAATCACCGAGGCCCAGATTCTGGAATTGCGCGACCGCGCGGATGCCGCGATACGGAAGCTCGATGCCATAAAGCGGTTTCTGACCACCCCCACCACCGTTCTGATCCCCCACACCAGTGCAACACGAAGATCGGAGAATTAGGTGATGACCGTTTCTGCCAAAGCTAGCTCGCGCCGCATCGACGAGGAGGCGCTGCGCCGTCTTCTAGGAGACGCTGTGACGCGCACCTATTTTGAAGACGTTGCTGACGGCCAAGCAACGCGTGCGGGGGCGAAGAAGTCTGCAACGCAATCTGCAGCATCCCGGATGCTGGAGATTGGAGAAGGCGTTATGGAGTTGTACCAGGCCGGGAGCTTCGAGGCATCGGTCCAGACGGGCGAAGGACGAAAAACGCTCACCGGCTGCGTTGGACAAGATTTGCAATCCGGTCCCATCGAGCGATGGAAGTCTGCCGCAAACCACCTTGAAGAAGCGATCCGCCGCGCATACGACAACTTGGCGCCGACTGAAGCCCTGGCTGCAATTTCGGGAATTCGCGATGAACTCGATCGGCTCAGCGAGTTGGCGGCTGCACGAGCCCACCTGACCATGGGCAAGCTGCAGACGCCGGAGTTGGCTGGACTCCCGAAGTGGTTCGCGCAGAGCATGTCAGACCTTGCGGATATTGAGGAGCCCGAGGCTGCGCCAAGCCGTGCCGCCGTTGACTCGGCCGAACTGTTGGTCCGAGCCCTCCAAGCACGCACCGGCGACAAGGTGGAGTACGAAGGAATCGTTGACGTCGGTCCCTTGGGGCGGCTCATCATTGATTGGTTGGTACCGACAGGGCGACTGCAATGGATGGTCGAGGCAGTCGACCTGCCCTGGCCGACGGTGAAAGTCTATCGGCTGGCACGCGGCTGCGACGGTAGCACTGGGACAAGAGTGGCGAACACGAGGATTCTGCATAACGCTTTCGACGCGCTGAACGACTTCGTGTCTCACACCGAGAACCAGTGATCCTTCCACTATGCGGCAGCATTGCATCGAAAGCCAGACTCCCCCGAACCTGGAGCCGGGGGCTACCGTGGAAACCGGGCAGTTCTTTCGCAATGTTCTCCGAGATCACGTGAAGAAACGGTACGAGGGGGACGCTGACGGGATACCCGTCTACGGATTCAAGATTCACAAGCGTCATTGGCAACACGCAAACCGCGCGCCGGGCGCCATGTCGGTCAATCTGGCAACATGCATGCATTCGGCGAAGTGTTCCTTGGCGCTGCAGCCCGGAGCCGAGCAGTACTACCATGTCGCAATCCTGGATCTGGGCGCCATCAACAGC
>PWXP01000339.1 GCA_003561895.1 Planctomycetaceae bacterium
CCAGCACGCCCAGCATCAGCGGCGACGGGCGGACCGACAGCGCCGAGACGACCACGCCCTCGACCGCCACGGGCACGCGCGCCGCCCGCGGGTTCTGATCGTTGGTCACCAGCACCAGTTGCTCGCGCAGGTAGCCGGGGGGCGCGTCGTCCGCCAGGCCCACCACCAGGTCGTAGGTCACCTTGCCGCCGGTCCGGCCGGTTTCGGCCAGCCGGGTTTCGAGGAACGGGTTTTCGCTTTCAATCTTTTCGATCTTCCAGTCGCCCCGTCCGGCGTAGCTGACGGTCAGCCGCCGCTCGGGGCCGGCGCCCTGGTTGACCGAGCCGAACTGCACGGCGCCGGGGTGCACCACCACGTCGCTGCGGATGTACGACCGCACCAACAACTGAACTTCGGCCCGGAACGGCAGGTCGAACACGACCGTGAGCGTCGAATCTTTCCGGCCGAGGAAGTTGCGCGTGTCGAGCACGGTCACGATTTCCGCCGTCTCCCACGTCTTCAGGCGCCGCCGGCTGATCTCCGTGGCGGTGCAGCCGCAGGTCGAGCGAATCGACGCGATGCGCACGTCCTCCTCGTAGATGTTCTCCAGCGTGAAGCGATGCTCCATCTTCGCCCCCCGGGCCACCACGCCGAAGTCGTGGGAGGTATGGTCGAACATTTTGCGGGCCCACTCCTGGGCGGCGGCGGGCGCGGCGGCCAGTGCGGCGGCCAGTGCGGCGGCCAGCGCGGGAGGGAGCAAAACGGAGCGTATTCGGCAGTTGTGGGGGCGTTTCATCGTCCAATCCTTTGGAGTCCGCAGGCGAACTGTACTCCGTCGACGGCCGTTTTGCCGTAAAAGTCGCAGCCGGTTTTTTCGGCCAGCAGATCGCTGGCGGCCGCCCCGCCCACTATGAGTTTGACCCCCTCGCGCAGGCCGGCCGTCCGGATGGCGTCGACCGTTTCGGTAACGGAAGTGTAGCAGGTGGTCAGCAGCACGCTCATGCCGACCACCTGCGGCTGGTGGTCGCGGATGGCGTCGACGAACTTGGCGGGGGGCACGTCGACGCCCAGGTCGACCACCTCGAACCCGGAGCCGCTGAGCATCATCACCACGATGTCCTTGCCGATGTCGTGCACGTCGTGCTGCACGGAGCCCATCACGGCGGTGCCCGCCTTGCCAAGTGCCGTTTCGGCCGACAGGTGTGGCTGAAGCTCGGCCATGATCGTTTTCATCATCATGCCGCCGAACATCAACTCGGGCAGGAAGCACTCCTCGCGCCCGAAGCGGTTGCCCAACTCGATCATGCCCTGGTTGCACTCGGCCAGGATGTCGTCGGCGGGTACGCCGGCTTGCAGCTTTTCGCTGACCAAGGCCTTCACCTCCGCCTCCTGGACCCTGGCAACCGCCTCCGCAAGATTCGTCATCTCGGCCATTCGCGTCTTTCCTCCATTTTTGGGAAAACCTTGGTATTCGGACCGTCGCGCGGGTTGGTCAGAACCCGAGCAGGCAGAAGTAAATGTACAGGTAGCCGAGCGAGTCGGTCTGCTTCCACACGCGCTCGACCAGCTCCCGGTCGCCGACGATCGGCGGCATTTCCTTCAGTTTTTCTTCCCAAGGAATCGTGGTTCCCGGCGGGCGTTTGGTCTGGGGCGGTTCGTTCACGGCTGGCTCCCTTGCAAGTCGGAATGGGATGGAATGGCAAACCACCGCGGCTGTTCGGCCGCGGCGCAACGGGATTAATACTGGCCGTACTCGCGGGGGAAGTCGGTCATGGCGCGAAGGTTCTCCGGCTTCGTGTCGTCCTGCATGATGGCGCTGGCGTCCATGATGTAGCCGCCGTCGCGGGCCACGCCATCGATCACCTTTTTGCACACGCTGCGCACGTCGTCGGGGGTGCCGAAGGCCAACAGGTCGTTGGGAATCCCGCCGCTGATGCAGAACTTGTGCCCCACCGCGCAGTGGACCTCCTCAATATCGCCCCGATCGACGTGGTACACGATGCTCCGGTCGGGCAGTTCGGCAATGTATTTCAGGTTCGGGTTCCATTCGCCCTCGGCGTAGAAGAGCGTTTGGATGCCCCGGTTGTGCAACTCGCACAGGATCCACTTCAACGTGGGCCAGTAGAACCGCTCGAACTGCTCCGGCGAGAGGAACGGCATGCAGCCGCGATGCATCCAAAGACCCACGGGCACCCGCCGCAGCGGATCGGCCGTCATCGAAGCCACCTCCAGCAGATGCGGGGCCAGCGCCTCGCAGGCGGCGATCACCTTGTCGGGTTGGCGGAACAGGTCCATGCACAGGCCCTTATAGCCGCGAAGCTTGTCGGCGATGATGTCGAACGGCACCTTCAACATGCCGGCGATGGCGGCCACCGTGCCGGTCTCGGTCCGCATGCGCTGGCCCTGCTGCGCCAGGCCGCCGAAATACTGCATCATCGCCATGCCGCCCTTGACGAACGAAAGGTTGTTTCGCATCGTCGACGGCTCGCCCGGCGCCACCACGTCGTCGGCCACCCGCGGCAGCCACACGTTGTACAAATAACCGGTCGGGTCTTCGATCAGCGCGTCGTAGTCGTCGGGGCCCATCCAGGCATCCTCTTCCGGCGGCTCGACATATTGGAACGCCTTGTCGGCCGGCAGATGGATGCCCGGCACGGCGTAATACTTCAGCGAAATGGCCTCGGTCAGGCCCGTCCACACCCATACCTGGTTGGGTACCGTGGCGTCCCAGTCGAACTCGGCGGCGCACTTGCGCGTGGCCTCAAAGGCCTTCTCGTAGTCGTGGGCCACGTCCTGGCAGGTGAAGCCGGCGTACCGGGCGATAAACTCGGCGACGAACGGCCGGATCGGAATTTGATCGGGCTTCTCGTTCCGCATCGCCGCCGTGTAGCGGGCCAGGCGTTGCTGATAAAGCTGCTCCACGTCGTTCGGCATGGTGAGAGAAACCTCCGTTGATGGCAGGGCGTTGCCGCCCGATTGGGTAGTCCGCGCCGCCTCCGGCCCCGGCCCCGGCCGGGCAGTTCCGCCCCGTCCCGCTGAGCGGCGTCCACTTAGGACCAATGGCCAGAGTATGCCACGAACCGCGCGGGGTGTCAACCGCAACGCGGCGACGCAGCAGCGTCGCGGCATCGGGGGGGCCTTGTTGGAGTTCACGCTTCAGCGTGCGAACCAGGCACTTGCCATGTCCCACACGCTGAAGCGTGAACTCCAGCAGGCGCCATGTCCCACACGCTGAAGCGTGAACTCCAACAGTGGCCATTCGCCCGTTCCTTCAGCGGCTTGATGGAACAAGCCGGCGCTGGTATGCTTGCCCCCATGAACCGCCAGCAAAGCCACCAAGCCTATGTCCGCGCATGTACGCTGATGCCCGGGGGGGTCAACAGCCCCGCCCGCGCCTTCGGGGGGGTCGGCGGAGAGCCAATCTTCTTCCTCCGCGGCGAGGGCGCCTGTCTGTTCGACCTCGACGGCAACCGCTATGTCGATTACGTCGGCTCCTGGGGACCGATGATCCTCGGCCACGCGCACCCGATGGTCGTCGAGGCCGTCGAAACCGCCCTCCGCCAGGGAACCTCCTTCGGTGCCCCCACTCTGGCGGAAAACGAGTTGGCCGCCCTGGTGGCCGAGGCGGTCCCCTCGATCGAAATGGTCCGCCTGGTCAACTCGGGTACCGAGGCAACCATGAGCGCGCTGCGCCTGGCCCGGGCCTATACGGGCCGGCCCGCCATCATCAAGTTCAGCGGCAACTACCACGGCCACGTCGACAGCCTGCTGGTGGCCGCCGGCAGTTCCGCCGCCACGCTCGGCGCCCCCGATTCGCCCGGCGTAACCGAAGGCACCGCCCGCGACACCCTCGCGCTCCCTTACAACGACGCGGGAGCGGTGGATCGGGCGTTCGAAGAACACGGAGCCCGGCTGGCGGCGGTCATCGTCGAGCCGGTGGCCGGCAACATGGGCTGTGTTCCGGCCGAGCGGGAGTTCCTCGAAACCCTCCGGAAACGGACGGCCCAATACGGGGCGCTGTTGATCTTCGACGAGGTGATGTCGGGCTTCCGCGTGGCCTACGGCGGGGCCCAGGCCCGGCTGGGCATCACGCCCGACCTGACCACCCTGGGCAAGGTCATCGGCGGCGGGCTGCCCGTGGGAGCGTACGGCGGCCGGGCAGACATCATGCAGCAGGTCCTGCCCGCCGGAAAGGTCTTCCAGGCGGGCACCCTCAGCGGCAATCCGCTGGCCACCGCCGCCGGCATCGCCACGCTGAAGCTGCTGCGCGACGGCGACGTGTACGACCGGCTCGAAGGGCTGTCCGAGCGGCTGGCCTCGGGGCTGAACGACGCCGCTCGAACCGCCGGCATGCCGTGTACGGTGGGCCGGTGCGGCAGCATGTTGACGCTGTTCTTCAGCCCCGACCCGGTAACCGATTGGGCCTCGGCCTCGCAGTGCGAAACGGCCCGCTTCCGCCGTTTCTTCTGGGCGATGGCCGACCGCGGCTTCTACCTGCCGTGCAGCCAATACGAGGCGATGTTCGTCTCGGCGGCGCACACGCCGGCCGAGGTGGACGCCACCGTGGCAGCCGCGGGCGAAGCACTCGAGATGCTGAATTAGACGCTGATTCCAGCTTGTTCGATTTGATGTTTGACGCCGATCACTCTCTTTACTCTGTAGCCATCGAGTATTGGGGGGCGTTATGCTTGTCCCTCGGCGTACTTGTTGAGTGTAAGTGTTCACGGGGCGGCGGGGGCAGTTTTCCCGGGTACATGCGAAGGGGACAGTCCCATTTTCGCGGCTGCGACGGTGGCTCACTGCGCCAAACGCTTTGTGTGCCGCGAAAATTGGGACAGTCCCCCCCCGTGAACGGTTACCGTTGAGATTGCATTCCTGATGGAAGTACTCTTGGCACGTTTCTAGCTGCCCAGCCACCCCTTCCCGGTTCACCCCTCAACGTGTTTCCCGCGCCGCAGCTTCTCCTCGGCGGCGCTGGGGCGCGAGTAGCGGGGCGCGAGGGTCCACAAGTCGTCACGGCAGCCGGCGGCGTAGTGGCGGGCGGCCAGCGCGGCCACCTGGCGGGCGGCGGGCGGCCATAGCTCCGGGGGGAGCGGCCGGAGGTGGTCGGGCATCCGGCCGGCCAGTTTCCGCAGTGCCGGGCCCGTAACCATGCTGCCCGGCGGCAATTCGCCCAGCCATCGCTCCCGGTCGACCAGGGCGGCCGGTTCGAGCGGCTGCGGCCACCCCCCATCCGAACGGCCAAACAGCCGCACCACCCATTGGCCGCGCTGCGCGTCGACCGCGGCCCAAAGCGGCCGGGGCTCCGGCGGCGCAGCGGCGGCGATGACCTCGAGCGTGTCCACCCCGAGCACTTCCGACCCCGCGGCATAAGCCAATACTTTGGCGGCAACCACCCCCACCCGAAGACCGGTAAACGAGCCGGGACCCGCACTGACGGCCACCAGCTCGATATCGGCGGGCTGCCAGCCGATGGTGCCCAGAAGCTGCCGGATGCCCGGCACAAGCGATTGGGCGCTCCGCAGGGCGGCCGCGCCGGTGGCCGACGCCAGCAGCCGGTGGTCCTCGGCAACGGCCATGGTCGGGACCTTTTCGGTGGTTTCGAGGGCGAGGATTTTCATCATTGGCGTTCTCCGGGCGAAGGGGACCCGGCTGTTGCGGCTCGCGGTCGGTCGGCTTCTCCGGCCAATGAGCCCTGAAAACCGCGACCGCCCATCCGGAAACGGCCCGTATCAGGCTCTTGACCTCATCGGTTTGGGAGAATAGACTACAAAGATCAAAAAGTGCCCGAGAATTTCGGACGGGTGTCCAGCATGGCCCATTGTGGTGGGTGCTGCGGGAATCCTGGCCGGGAGGCTTCGGGCCAACCTTGGGCGCGACCCCCGCGGCACCCGGCTCGTCAAATCGTTTTTGGCAGGACGCTAGTGTGCCATATCGTGCGGCCCGGGTCGAGCGGTGGGAGTTCCGGCGTGAAAAGGGCTATCATTAGCGACATCCACAGCAACCTCGAGAGCCTTGAGACGGTGCTGGACGACATTGCCACCCAGAACGTGGACGAAATTTACTGCCTGGGCGATATTGTGGGCTACGGGCCGAATCCGCGCGAGTGCATTGATCGGGCGATGCGGTGCCGCGTGTGCCTGCTGGGCAACCACGACCAGGGCGCCATGTTCGACCCGGAAGGGTTCAATTCGGGCGCCGAACGGGCAATTTTTTGGACCCGGGCCCAACTGGAAAACTCCGGCAACGGGGCCGACCAGCACCGCCGATGGGATTTCCTCGGAGAATTGCCCCGCAACCACCAGGACGGCGACATGCTGTTCGTGCACGGCTCCGCCCGGAACCCACTGAATGAATACGTCTTCCCCGAAGACATTTACAACCATCGCAAACTGAAAAAGATTTTCTCCTTGATCCGGCGGTATGCGTTCCAAGGGCACACGCACGTTCCCGGCGTATTCACCGAGAGCTTCAATTTCCTCAGCCCGGACGAGTTCGACTACGAATACCGGCTGGGCGGGGAAAAGGTGATGATTAACGTCGGATCGGTCGGGCAGCCGCGGGATGGCGACCCCCGATCCTGCTACTGTATTCTCGAGGACGGCCTGGTCCGGTTCCGCCGTGTCGAGTATGCCGTCGACCGGACCATTGAGAAGATCTACGCCGTGCCGGATTTGGACAACTTCCTGGGCGATCGGTTGCGCGACGGCCGCTAGGCGGCCGGCGCCGCCCCCCAAGCGGCAATGGAGGCTCACCGCCGGTTTCAAGCGTACCCCTATCCGCCGGCGTCATTTCCCCGGCCTTGGCGGCGTTCGCCCGGTAGCTGCCATGGCACGATTTCGAGTCCGGGCGAGCATAGAATGTTGGAGTTCACGCTTTCGCGCGCCGGGCCTCGCAAATCCGTGGTTCGCACGCTAAAGCGTGAACTCCAACATAGAACGTTTCGCGGGTACCCCCGCGGCGGTCCCGGAGGGCCGCCGCGCGGCCCCTAATTTTGTCCGTACGAGGTCCTGCGCTCATGCAGCGTCGTCCCGCCCCATTCCCAGCTACCAACTTCCTGCTGTTCATCCTGCTGTCGTTCGGGATCCTGCTGCTGAACCTGTGGCTGATGGCCCGGTTTCAGGCCCCGCCGGAAGAGATGGCCGAGGAGCGACCCGCCGTGGAACGGCCCGACCGGGAACCGCTTCCAGAGGAAGTGCCCGAGCGCGTCGAGCCCGCCCCCGAGCCGGAACCCGACGCCCCGCCGGAGGCCGCCCCCGAGCCGGCGCCGGAGGTAGCCGCTCCGCCGGAAGGGCCGCCGAAAGTGCCGCCCGAGTGGCTCACCCTGGGCTCGATCGACCCCGACTCGCCGTACCGCATGTTGGTCACCCTGAGCAACCGCGGGGCGTCGCTGGTGCGGCTGGAACTCAATAGCGAGGGCTACCGCGACTTGAGGTACGTGGTCCTTCCGGAAGAGCGCAACGGCAGGGTCCGGCACCGCGGCGGCTACCTGGGCCATGTTTCCGCGCCTTCCAATGAGAAGGACGATACCCCCGAAGTCCGCGGCACTGTGGTGCGGGTGGTGGGCCACGGCACGCCGGCAGAGCAGGCGGGCATCCGGGCCGGCGACACCATCACCGCCATCGACAACACGAAGATCAGCAACGCCGCTTCGCTGGAGGACGCGCTGGCGCGGCGGTCGCCGGGGGCCACTGTCTTGGTGAGCGTACTCCGGGAAGAAGAGCGGCTCGAACTGCCCGCCACCTTGATGGAGCATCCCATGCAGGTAGTTCGCCCCGAGGGCGATGACCCCCTGTCGATGCTGCTAACCTTCCGCCAGTTGGACGACGAGCGGCTCCCGCGCGATGACGAAGGGGATGCGGAGGATGCGGAGGAGGGGAAGCCGGGCAGGCCGGCGCCGGAATACGTGGATCGCGAGTTGCCCGGGCTCGACCTTCGCACCGGCACCTGGGAGGTACTCGACGGCGCCGACGAAACCCAGGTGAGGTTCCGCCGCGTCGTACCCCGATGGGACGTCGAGGTGATCAAGTCGTATCGGCTGGCCGAGGTCCCGGAGGAAGCGCGGGGCGAGCGCGACTACCGAGCCTATCACTTGGTGGTCGGCGTGGAGGTCAACAACCTCGGCGACCAGCCCCGCACCGTGGCGTACCAGTTGGACGGTCCCACCGGCCTCCCCACCGAAGGCTGGTGGTACTCGCGAAAGATCGGGCGCGAGGGATTCTTCGGCGGTGCGGCGGGCATGCGCGACGTGGTGGTCGCACGCCACGAGCGGCCGTTCCGGCAGATCGGCGGCCCGGTCATCGCCGAGGACGAGTTCGGCGTGCCCCCCCGGGACGAGGTGCTCCGCTACATCGGGGTCGATGCCCAGTATTTCTCGGCCGTTCTGATCCCGCAAAAACCCGATCCGCAGGAACTTTGGTTCCAGCAGTGGCAGCCGCTCCGGGTGGGCCCCCGCCCGGAGATTCTCAGGCTGGCGAACACCACCTTCCGGGTGATCAGTGAGGGCCACGAACTGATGCCCGGCGAAACGCTCGAGCACCGCTACGAGTTGTTCGCCGGGCCGAAACGGCCGCACCTTTTGGCCCAATACGGGCTCGACGAGGTGGTGTACTACGGCTGGTTCGGCTGGCTGGCGCGGCCGATGGTCCGGCTGCTGCATTTCTTCCACGACTACTTGGTGTTCAATTACGGGCTGGCCATCATCCTGCTGACTGTGGTGGTGCGCGGCTGCATGTACCCGCTTAGCCACAAACAGGCGCTCGGCGCCCAGAAGATGCAGGAAATCCAGCCGGAATTGAAACGTCTCCAGGAAAAGTACAAGAACGACATGGAGGGGCGCACCAAGGCGCAGCAGGAGCTGTTCCGCAAGCACAACTACAATCCGCTGAGCGGATGCCTTCCGCTGTTCATCCAGCTTCCCATCTTCATGGCCCTGTACCGGTCCCTGATGGTCGACGTGGAACTGCGCCAAGCCCCGCTGTTCACCTCGCTGATTCGCCCCTTCTCGAACCTGGCCGCGCCCGACATGCTGTTCGACTGGAGCGGCTTCATGCCGGAGTGGCTTACCACCGGGGAAGGAATCTTGTCCCTGGGGCCGTTCTTCAACGTGCTGCCCATCGTCACGGTGGCGCTGTTCATCATGCAGCAGAAGATGTTCATGCCGCCGCCCACCGACGATCAGTCGCGCATGCAACAGAACATGATGAAGTACATGATGCTGTTCATGGGCGTTCTGTTTTTCAAGGTGGCCAGCGGGTTGTGCGTTTATTTCATCGCGTCGAGCCTGTGGGGGATTGCGGAACGCAAGCTCCTGCCCCACCCATCGAAGTCCAAACCGGCCGAAGCGAAGCGGCCGGCCGAGGCGCCCGTGCGGAGCGCCCGTCGCAGCCCGTTCGGCGACAACGGCGGCCCCGCGCGGGCGAAACGCAAGAAGAAGCGCGGGCGGAAGTAACCGAGGTGAATCCATCGCTGGACGACACGATCGCCGCCCTGGCGTCGGCCCCCGGCGGCGCGGCCCGCGGCATCGTCCGGCTGAGCGGGCCCGACGCGCTCCGCTGCGCCCGCGAGGTGTTCCGCCCCCATTCCCATTTCCCGGGTGCAGGCACGGGCTTGCAGTTGGAGTTCACGCTTCAGCGTGCCAATCAAGCAACAGCGGAATCCGGCACGCTGAAGCGTGAACTCCAACCCCCCGACGGCATAGTGGCCACAAGCCCGTTCCTGCAACCCCCTTTCCCGGCCGACGCCGCGACCCGGGCCGTCGCGATGCAGGGTCGCGTTCGGCCGCACGGCTGGCACACGCCGGCCCCGGCAACGCTGCTCGCCTGGCCCGAGGGCCGCAGCTACACCGGCCAAACCATGGCGGAACTGCACACCTTCGGTTCGCCGCCGCTGCTGCAAGCCCTGCTGCACACGCTGTGCCGGCGCGGCGCCCGCCTGGCCGAGCCGGGCGAGTTCACCCTCCGCGCGTTCCTCGCCGGCCGGCTCGACCTCGCGCAGGCCGAAGCCGTGCTCGGCGTGGTCGAGGCCGAACGGCCCGAGCAACTCGACGCCGCCCTGAGCCAGTTGGCCGGCGGGCTTTCCAGCCCGCTGGCCGCGTTGCGCAACGAAATGCTTGAACTGCTGGCGCACCTCGAGGCAAGCTTCGAGCTTGCCGAAGAGGACGTCGAAACCCTCTCCCCCGCCCAACTCGCCGGCGCCCTCGCCCGCGCGGCCGCCACGCTGGCCCACCTGCAGCGGCGCATGCAGCAGCGGACCCACTCCGACCGCCCGGCCGCCGCGCTCATCGGCCTGCCGAACACGGGCAAGTCGACCTTGTTCAACGCGCTGACCGGCGGCAGCGCCCTGGTCGACCCCCGGCCGGGCACCACGCGCGACTATCTGGTCGCCGAGGTCGACCTGGACGGCACGGGCTGCCGGCTGATCGACACGGCCGGCCGGATGCCCGACGCCGCCCACGACCCGCTCGCGGCGGCCGCCGACCGGCTGGCCGCGCGCCAGGGCCGCACGGTCCCGCTGACACTGCTGTGCCTCGACGCCACCCGGCCCCTGCGCCACTGGGAACGCCGCCAACTGGCCGAACTGCCCCGCCCCCGCCGACTGATCGTGCTGACCAAGTGCGACCTGCCGCGCGCGACCGACTACGCTGGCGAGGCCCTCGAAACGAGCGCCCGCCTGGGCGCCGGGCTCGACGCGCTCCGCGCGGCCCTGCGCGGCGCGGTTGCAGGCATTCCAGGCGGCGCGGGCGAGGTGGTCGCGGCCACCGCCGCCCGCTGCCGCGAGTCGATCGACCTGGCCGCCGCGGCCGTCGGGCGGGCCGAGCAGATCGCCGCCTCCCGGACCGGCGAGGAGCTGCTCGCCGCCGAATTGCGGCTGGCGCTCGATGAGCTGGGCAAGGTCGTCGGCGCCGTCTATACCGACGACGTGCTCGACCGGATCTTCAGCCGGTTTTGCGTTGGAAAGTGAAGGGCCGGCCGCACGCATTGCAGCACGGGTCGTTTGCTCTCACAGAGCCCGACTAGTTGCGCCGTCCTCCCCCCACCGCTGGCCCGGATTATTCGTGACGATGTAGGGTGGTGACAAGCAAGCCAAGACCGTGGTGGGACTTCGGTCGCTCGCCCGGGCCCGCTTCAGCGCACGACGTGCAAACCAGCGAAGCGTGGCTTGCGCAGTCCCACCAACGACTTACGCGACTTCGTCCCTACATGAATAATCCGGGCTGGTTCAAGAACGTCGACTTTCCACAACGCTGCATGCCCATGACGGTAGGAGCGTATTGCACCGTCGAGACATTGGGTTATACTGCCGGATGGTTGCACACGTCCGCGCTTGCTGGTAACGAAACCGCCCTCGAGCACGCCTTCATCCACCCGGTCTCGGAAGCGCTGGGCTGGAAGCCGGCGTGAAATCAGGCGGTGTCCGGCAAGCCGCGCGCTGCGCCAGCGCCGGCCGACGGGCAACGTGCCACCACGCCACCTGCGGGCTTGTCCCGCAGGAGCGGTGGTCAGTGAGCTACAGGCGACCGCCGCGGGCAGCCTACTGACCACCGCTCCGGCCGGACAAGCCGGCCGGTGGCGGGCACGCGTTGTGTACAACAACCTGGGCAACGCCCTGGGAGTGTGGCCAACGAACGGGAAGTCGGCGTCAGGCCTGCATTTTACACTTTACGGGTCAAAGGGGCGTCAGCCGAGCGCGACGCGGCTGTGGGCGAGGCCCTGGAACGAACGCTTGCCGGCGGCCGCGGCGGCTTGCATCACATGCTCCACCCGCCCGGCAGCGCGATGGAACCAGCGGACGGAAGTTCTTCACGCTCGATACCCACATGTCGGCGTCCACCGAAAGCCGGTCGAGAATCGGGGCTAGGTCCTTTGGAATGGCGCGCCGCTTGTCGCCACGCAACTGGCGGCCCGTCCCGTCCACCAGCCGAAGGTAATCGTCCAGCTTCATCGACAGAAACCCGTGCCATGACGCCCGACGCGGCG
>PWXP01000192.1 GCA_003561895.1 Planctomycetaceae bacterium
GAGGAAATGCCCGCCGAGGAAATGCCCGCCGAGGAAATGCCCGCCGAAGAAATGCCCGCCGAGGAAATGCCCGCCGAAGAAATGCCCGCCGAAGAAATGCCCGCCGAAGAAATGCCCGCCGAGGAAATGCCCGCCGAGGAAATGCCCGCCGAGGAAATGCCCGCCGAGGAAATGCCCGCCGAAGAAATGCCCGCCGAAGAAATGCCCGCGGACGGTTAGGCCGGGCAGTTTCGGCCGTTGCCGCGCGGGCTGATCTGTCTTCGGCGGGTGCGGCAACCGGCTTGCGGCTGCGCCCTGTTGGAGTTCAACTGCAAGTCCGTTCCTGTACCGGCCATCGGGCAAAGGGGCGTCTCAGCCGGCTGCGTATCGCTGCAAGGCCTCGCGGAGCACGCGCTCCGCAACCGCACCAATGCCCGGACTCTGGCTCTCCCGGGGACCGGCTACGTTGAGTACCGCAAAAGCGTGTTCGCCAAGCCAGGCGGCAATTCGTTCGGGGGCGGTCGGGTCGTCGGGCTCAACCACCAACAGGGGCTTGCGATGCCGTTGTGCCAGTTGGGCCGTCAGCGCCGTGCCGCCCGCGGGTTCCGCCCGGGTGAGGATGAGTGTCGCGTCGGAATCGAGCACGTTACGTTCGGTTCGCACCGCATAGTCGGGCGATGCGACTTCGACGAGCGGATAGCGTTCGGGAATAGGGCCGTCCTCGGCGCGCCGGCCCAGGGGGCACCAGCCGCCCTGCGGGACGCCAAGGTCCCCTGCCGCGTCGAGCGCCGCCCGATCAACCCCCGTTTGCCCGCCCGAGATGATCTTCATGCGCGCCTAATAGAGCGACCCGGGCCGCCGGGTCAACGTGTCGGCGGGCCCGGCGTCTTGCTCCTCGGGCAGCAGCAGGCGGGTGCCCGGCCGCAAGTGGTTGAAACTCTCGCCGATGACCTCGCGGTTGAGCTTGTAAATGTCGTACCATCGCGACGCATCGCCCAACTCGTAGCGGGCGATCCGGTACAGGGTATCGCCTTCGACAACGGTGTACGTGGCGTCGGAGGCATGCCCCGCGGCGGGCACCGACGCCGGTTGGTGGCGCGCTACGTAGCGATGCTCCGGCCGCGGGCAGTACGCGGGGTATTGCTCCTCCAGTTCCGCGACGTCGGGCGCTTCGATCACCTGCCCAACCTGCAACCGGTTCTGGTCGGCCACCTTTCCGCGGTTGTGCTCGGCCAGCGCCCGAAAGTAGGCCCCGGTTCCGTACAGCTTCTCGGAGATGGTCCAGAAGCTATCGTTCGGCTGGACCTCGTAGGCGCCGTCCTCGCGGCGGTCGGCGGGCCGCTCGGCGGCGGACCGGGTGTCGCTGACCTCCCGGGCCGCCATCGAGAGACCGCTCTGCTGTGGAGGCATGTAGTGGGACTGCCCGGCCGGGTTGTCCGCCGTCTCGGCCTCGCGATAGCCGAAGGACCTCGCAGGAGCCGGCTGGGGTGCCGGTGCGTCGAAGCGACTCGCCGTTCGGGGGGCGTGGGGCTGCCCGGCGCCCCGCTCCGTACCCGCCACGGCAAAACCGGCGGCCGAATCGGGCGGTGGAGGGGCCGCGCCGGCGCCGCCGGACTCGCCCGGCGGACCGTCCGCAGGGGGCGGATACGAGGGTGTGGGGTTCGGGTCGGAGCCGTCCGCCGTCCCCGGCCCGCCCTGCGCCGCCCAGTCACGCCATCCGACCCCGCCCCCGGCCGGCGGCTCAGGGTACTCCGGCGACAGCACCGTCGGTTCCTGCGGAGGGTCCGGGTCGGGTTTCCGCGCCGGTTTCGCATCCGGCCGGACGGCTTCGTTACCCGTTTTTGCCGCCGAGTTCGCCGCCGGAGCTTCCGCGGCCTTTTCCGCTTCGGCCTCGGGGTCCTCTCCCGCTTTCTCGGCAAAATCCGACTCGCCCGCACCGCCAAGCGACGCAACACGCGCCGTGATGACCACCCCCAAGATTACGAACAGGCCGACGATGACGGCCAATCCGAGTTTCACTTCTTTGCCCATTGCGTGGCTCCTCGTTCGGGGATCAACATGAAGGAAATTAGCCGCAGGGCGCTAGCCCCGGTTCGCTTGGCTTGAAACAACAACCGGACGCTAGCGCGTTGCGGCTAATTTCCGCCGCGGCCGAGGGTCGGGACGATTTCCGACCCGTGAACGCTTACGGAAAAAGGCAGGCTGAGAAGCCTAGCACACCGGACTCCGCCATCCCCACGGGCAAGCGGCCCCGTGTGCGATCCGTGGTGGGCGGAACGCCGCCACCCCACTTTGCCCAGACTGCCACTCCAGGGCTTCCCAAACGCCCTCGTTTGTCCAGGCACTCGAAATCATTTGACGAAGGGGAACTGTTACCGAAAAACCCCGAGTCTAGCAACCTCAAAAAGCGAACGCTTACAAGCGAACCGTTCTTCGGGGGGCTGTCCCCTTCGGCCGGTACTTACGGTTCCACGCGCACCACGATAACCCGATCCGCCGGCGGGCCGCTTTGGGCGGGGCGCATCCAGATGTCCCAGTGCGCGGCGCCGATGGCCCGGTCCACGCGCTCGATGACCCCGTAACGCGGCGGCGGCACGTCGAAGCCCGCCAGCGCGGCGGCGAACACCTCGTCGCCCGGCGCGGCCGGCTCGGTAACGGCGACCATGCGAATGCGGCACAGCCCCCCGCCGGCGCCTTCGAGGATGCCTTCCGGGCCGCCGGCCGAGCGCAGCCGCACCACGTCGCGGAAGCCGGGCGCGGTGAGCGTACGCACCACGGCCGTGTTCGGCCCGGCGCCCACCACCCGACCCCAAACGCGCCCCCCTTCCAGCACGAGCCCTCCCGGCCGAACGCCCTGGCGCTCGCCGCGGTCGAGCACGGCCGCCCCTTCGAGCACCAGCGCCCCGGCACCGACCCCGTCGAGGCTGCCCGCGTCGAGCAGGTAGCGGCGCGCCAGGTAGCGGCGGGCCTGCTGGCCGAGGACGCGGGCCTCGACGCCGCCCAGCCGGAGCAGCGCCCGATCGGCCGGGCAGCGCTCGGCTTCGGCGGCGGCCAGGCGGCGCCGGAGGCCGGCGACCCGCTCGGCCAGCCGCCGGTTCTCGGCGGCCAGGCGCTCGGCCTCGCCGCGGGCGGCGGCCAGCTCGGCGGCATCGGCAAAGTGGCTCGCC